>JANQJT010000176.1 GCA_028281485.1 Phycisphaeraceae bacterium | reverse complement strand
CGCTGGTGGCGAAGTTGCCGCTCTCCAGCAGGACCAGCGGGCGCAGGTCCGGCGGGATGACGGGCACGACGTCCATCACCATCCACTCGGCGTGGTTCTCACTGCCGCGGATCTGGTCGACGATCTTCAGTCGCTTGGACAGGTCCTTGGTCTTCTGCTTGGAGCGGGTGGCGTCGAGCTCGACACGCAGCTCGGCGGCGGTGGCGTCGAGGTCGAGGTTCTGCAGCAGCTCCTTCATCGACTCGGCGCCCATCATGGCGACGAAGTTGCCCGAGCCGTACTTCTCGACGGCCTGGCGGTACTCGTCCTCGGTCAGCAGCTGCTTCTCTTTGAGCGGGGTGTTGCCGGGATCGATGACGACGTAGTCCTGGAAGTAGATGATCTTTTCCAGGTCGCTGGTCTTCATGGCCATGAGGTTGCCCAGGCGGCTGGGGGTGGCCTTGAAGAACCAGATGTGGACGATGGGCGCGGCGAGGTTGATGTGGCCCATGCGCTTGCGGCGGACGCGGGAGTGGGTGACCTTCACGCCGCAGCGGTCGCAGATGATGCCCTTGAACTTGGTGCCCTTGTACTTGCCGCAGGCACACTCGTAATCGCGCTCGGGCCCGAAGATGCGTTCGCAGAACAGGCCGTCTTTCTCGGGCCGGTACGTGCGGTAGTTGATCGTCTCGGGTTTCTTGACCTCACCGAAGCTCCAGGAGCGGATGTCGTTCGGCGAAGCGAGTTGGATCTTCACGGAGCCGTAGTCGTTGATACGCTCGATCTTGTCGAAGAAGCTGTCGACCATGGTGTTGATTGCTCCAGCCCGTGTCGGGCGATAAGTCTTTCAAACGAGTCTCGAAACGCTGCCGGCGTGGTGCGGCACTTACAACAGGCTGCCGCTGTCCAGCGACTTCTTCTCCAGCGAGATGTTCAGGCCGAGGCCCTTGATCTCGTTGCAGAGCACGTCGAAGGCGACGGGCATGCCGGCCTCGAGGGTGTTGGTGCCCTTGACCATCGATTCGTAGATCTTGGTACGGCCCTCGACGTCATCGCTCTTGACGGTGAGCAGTTCCTGGAGGATGTAGGCTGCGCCGTAGGCCTCCAGCGCCCACACTTCCATCTCACCGAAGCGCTGGCCGCCGGTGCGGGCCTTGCCGCCGAGCGGCTGCTGGGTGATGAGCGAGTAGGGGCCGGTCGCGCGGGCGTGGATCTTCTCGTCAACGAGGTGGTGCAGCTTGATGATGTACATCACGCCGACGGTGGTGCGCTGGTCGAACGGCTCGCCGGTGCGGCCGTCGTAGAGCTGGACCTTGCCGCCGCGGGGCATCTCGACGAGCACCTCGTGCGGCTCGGGCGCGCCGTTGGCCGCGGCCAGCTCGGCGGTGCGCTCACGCACGTAGGTGTTGGCTTCGTCGATCGCCTGGTGCACCTCTTCTTCCGTCGCCCCGTCGAACACGGGGGTGACGGCCTGGAAGCCGAGCACCTTGCAGCACCAGCCCAGGTGGGTCTCGAGGATTTGACCGACGTTCATACGGCTGGGCACGCCCAGCGGGTTCAGCAGCACGTCAACGGGCGTGCCGTCTTCGAGGAACGGCATGTCCTCGGTGGGCACGATACGGGCGATGACGCCCTTGTTGCCGTGACGGCCGGCCATCTTGTCACCGACCGAGAGCTGACGCTTGGTGCACAGCCAGACCTTGACCATCTCCAGCACACCGCTGGGCAGCTCGTCGCCGCGCTTCATGTGCGCCAGCTTGCGCTGCTTCTCGGTCTCGACCGCTTCGATGCGCGGCCAGAACTGGTTGACGATCGTCTCGGCCTGGGACTTGACCTCCTTGGAGCCCTTGACCCACTTGAGGTCGAAGTTCTCGATCTGCTCGATGATGACCTCTTCGATGTCGCTGGCGCCGACCTTCTGTCGGGTGGACGGGTCGATCATGGGCGTGCCGGAGACCTCGTTGATCTGTTCGATCATCTGGCCGAAGAGCGTGACGGCCTTGCGGTCCATCTCCTGCTCGTAGACCTTCATGTCCTTCTTGAGCTGCTTCTTCTGCTCGTCGGACATGTGCATGCGACGGCTGAATCGCTTGGTGGCGATGACGACGCCCTCGGTGCCGCTGGGGACCTCGAGCGAGTCGTTCTTCACGTCTTCGCCGGCGCGACCGAAGATCGCGTGCAGCAGTTTTTCTTCGGGCGTCAGCTCGCTCTTGGACTTGGGGCTGACCTTACCGACGAGGATGTCGCCGGGTTTGACGCGGGTGCCGATCTGGATCGTGCCCTCTTCGTCGAGGTTGGCCAGCTGCTTCTCGGAGACGTTGGGGATGTCGCGGGTGAACTCCTCGCGACCGAGCTTGGTCTCGCGGATTTCGACGTCGAACTCCTCGATGTGCAGCGACGTGAAGGTGTCGTTGCGGACGAGGTGTTCACCGATGACGATGGCGTCCTCGAAGTTGTAGCCGTCGAAGGTGTTGAAGGCGACGAGGACGTTCTTGCCGAGGGCGAGCTCGCCCTCGAGGCAGGCCGGGCCGTCGGCGATGATCTGACCTTCCTTGACCTTCTGACCGAGCTTGACGATCGGGCGCTGGTTGAGGCAGGTCTTTTCGTTGAGGCCGCGGAACTTACGCAGCTCGTATTCGTCGGCGTTGTCGACGACGATGTGACGGGCGTCGATGCTGGTGACGGTGCCGGCCGAGCGGGCCCGCGTGACCATGCCGGAGTACTTGGGGATGTCCTTTTCCATGCCGGTGCCGACCAGCGGGGGCTGGGGGATGACCAGCGGCACGGCCTGGCGCTGCATGTTCGAGCCCATGAGGGCGCGGTTGGCGTCGTCGTGCTCGAGGAAGGGGATCAACGCCGCGGAGACGCCGACGATCTGCTTGGGGCTGATGTCGAGGTATTCCAGTTCCTTCGAGTCGATCTGCGACAGCTCGCCGTCGATACGGGCGATGACCGATCCCTTGGGGATATCGCCGGTGTCGCTGACCAGGTCGCTGGGACCGAGGACGGACTTCATCTCCTCGTCGGCGCGGAGGTAGGCCTTCTTGCCGGTGACCTTGCCCTTCTCGACGACCTGGTAAGGCGTGAGCAGGAAGCCGTAGTCATCGATCTTGGAGTAGATGCCCAGCGAGGCGATGAGGCCGATGTTCGTGCCTTCGGGTGTTTCGATGGGGCAGATGCGGCCGTAGTGGGAGATGTGCACGTCGCGCACCTCGAAGCCGGCTCGCTTGCGGTTCAGGCCGCCGGGGCCGAGGGCCGACAGGCGACGCTCGTGGGTGAGCTGGCTCAAGGGGTTGGTCTGGTCGACCACCTGGCTGAGCTCGCCGCGACCGAAGAAGAAGTCGATCGAGCTGCTGATCGACTTGGAGTTGATCAGGTCGGCGATCTTGGCCAGCTCGTCGGGGTCCTTGACGCTCATGCGTTCCTGGACGGTGCGGCGGAGCTTGAGGAAGCCCTTGCGCATCTCTTCGACGGCCAGCTCATCGAGCGTGCGGAGTCGGCGGTTGCCGAGGTGGTCGATGTCGTCGGTGTGCGCCTTGCCGCGGTTGGAGCGGAGGTCGAGCAGGTAGCGGATGGTGTAGAGGAAGTCCTCGGCACGCAGCGCCATCTCTTCCTCGGGGATGTCGAGGTCGAACTTGCGGTTGATGCGGAAGCGACCGACCTTGCCGATGCGGTAGCGGTTGTCGTCGAAGAACTTCTCGGCGAACAGCTGGCGGGCCTTGTCGACCTGCGGCGGGTTGCCGGGGCGGAGTCGGCCGTAGATGCGCAGCAGCGCGGCCTCGTGCTCGTTCTCGGCGACGCCGGCTTCCATGAACTGGTCGAGCTGCTCGGCGGCGATGGTGTTGAGCACCAGCGGGTCGTCGGGGTTGGTGATGACGTCGACCTTCTTCAGGGCCGAGGCCTGGATCTTGCCGATGGCCTCGCCGATCTGGGCGCCGGCGCAGACCAGCTCTTCACCGGTCTCGGTGTCGACGATCGGGGCCGCGGCGTAGTGCTCGGGCTTGAGCTTGCCGACGGTGACGGTCGAGATGTCGTAGAACTCACGGATGAGCGCGTCGGTCGTGCCGAGCCTCTCATCGATCGCACGCAGGAACGTGCTCGCGGCGATCTTGGTCGACTGGTCGATGCGCATCGCCAGGACGTCTTTCTTGGTGACCTCGATCTCGATCCAGCTGCCGCGCTCGGGGATGATGCGGGCCGAGTGCAGCGGGCGGTCGGACTCCAGCGAGGCGACGGAGAAGTCGACGCCGGGCGACCGGTGCAGCTGGTTGACGATGACGCGTTCGGCGCCGTTGACGATGAACTCGCCGCCACCCATCATGATCGGGATCTCACCGAGGTAGATCTCTTCCTCGGGCATCTCGCTGACGTCTTCGCGCACGAGCCTGACGCCGACGCGGAACGGCATGCCGTACGTCAGTCGCAGGTGCTTACACTCCTCGGGGGTGTAGCGCGGTTCGTCGAGCTTGTAGTGCAGGTACTCCAGCCGCATCGTGCCGTCGTACGACTCGATGGGGAAGACCTCGTGCAGCAGCGACTCGAGGCCGACCTGCTCGTCGCGCGCATCGTGCTGCGCGGCCAACTGGAGAAAACGTTCGTATGCGGCCTTCTGCACTTCTACCAAGTCCGGGACCGGTAGCGCATCGCCGCGTTTCGAATAATTGCGGACCTTCGTCACGCGCATCAATCACCTCGCCTCAAATGAGAGGATGCTAATTGACTAAAAAATGGAGTGTTGGACAGCGCCCACTCGACCAACATTTACGTTAAGATTACCGCCTTTTACCCGCTGACATCTGTGTATAGCAAAGCGAAGTAGTATATCGGTTTGCGCAGGGGCCTGCAAATCGAGTGCAAGCAGCGATTTGATTTTTCTTTAATTTTTCTCAAATCCTTATTGCGAAGCACCTTAGGGCCGATCTGGCGCACAATTAACACACATATTTACCGCGGGGGCCACTTCTATGTCCGTGAGCCGTGAATTGGGGGCCCGCCCCCTGTGCGATTGGATCGCGTGAACCACGATGTGCGCGAAAGAAAAAAACCGCCCCATCGCCGCCGCACGGCTGCCAGTTGAATACCGTTACATCACATTTAACCCCCCAAGCCCCCGGCCCCCCTGAATCAAATTGGCTATCAGTCAAGTTACCGATTCGACTCCGGTCGGTGGCTTTCACCTAGTCCTAAACCACCCCTAACATCGCTCCGATTAAGGTGAGTATCTACCAGCTAGGGGTACATATGGACATTCATACGCTTTGGTTCATTTGGGCGATCGCCACGGCCATTGGTTTGTATTGCTTCCTCATGCAGCGATCGGCGCTGGAGATATCACGCGCCTGTCAGGTCGATGCGAACCAAGGTCGGATCGTGTTGCTCCCCCTGTGGTGCAGCGGTACCGCCTTCATGTTGCAATTCGTCAAGCTCGGCCTCGTCGTCTGGATGTTTATCGAAGGTGGGTGGGTGCACGGCGTGTCCGCACTGATCCTTCCGATGATCCTTGCGACGGTTGCCCCCGTGCCACACGCGTGGTTCCGTAACACTTTCAAGAAGCGAATCAGCAACGAGATGAGCGATCCACGGGCTTACGTAGCCATTCAATTACGCCTTCAGTGTCATTTTTGAATCGGTAACTTTATGAGCTACAAACCCCAACCACTCGCAGTTCGGAACCACAACAGTCGATGGGAAGTTCTTCTGCCGTCACCTGAGCAATGGTACGCCTGCCACACTGAAGAAGACGCCCGACTGATCGCCCGGTCTGTTGTACTTCGGTGGGAAGTATTGGAAGGTGAAACACTACCGGCAGACTGCGTCGACGAACTCACATCGATTGCCGAGGCATTGAAGGCCAACAGCATTTCCGGTCTTGCTCGGTGGTTCAACCAACAAATCCAACACTAGATACCAAATGCGATATCTTCCACGACGTCGCCAAACAGACGGCAGACCTAAATAGCCCATGCCCAAGATACGCCTGGCTTAAGCCGGATCGCCATGCTTTGGATGCCGGGCATAAGCGCGCGTCTTAGGTTCGCATTCGATTTGAAGCATGTGTGCTCGATCAGGAATAGGCTGGCCCCTCACCCCCAAGCTCCAAATCCCGGCCCGCTTGGAATCATTTTTTCTATCCGTCCGTTCAGCCAGTAAAAAACCGCCCCATCGCTGGAGCGGTTTCGTATGCGAAACGGGGACGAGGGGGGTCTTACTTGACCTCGACCTCGGCGCCGGCTTCCTTGAGCTTCTCGGCGAGCTGGTCGGCTTCGTCCTTGGCGACGGCTTCCTTGACGGCCTTGGGCGCGCCTTCGACGAGCTCCTTGGCCTCCTTGAGGCCCAGACCGGTGATCTCGCGGACGGCCTTGATGACCTGGATCTTCTTGTCGCCGGCCGCCTTGAGCATGACGTCGAACTCGGTCTTCTCTTCGGCCGCGTCACCGCCGCCACCGCCACCGTCGCCGCCACCGGCGACCATCACCGCGCCACCCGCGGCGGGCTCGAGACCGTAGGTCTCCTTGAGGTAGTCCTTGAGATCGACGGCCTGCTTGAGGGCCAGCTCGGCGATCTTGTCACCGAGTTCGACGATCGCGGCGTCGAACTCCTTCGTTGCGGTTGCTGCTTCTTCGGTCATGATTCACACCTTTTCTTGTATCTCGCACCCGAGAGGTGACCGACCGTCGGCCATTTAACCCAAGCGGGCCAGTCGCGTGCGATGATGCACTTGCGTTATGTCGTGGTCGGTCAGCCGACCTTGGCGATGGTCTCGCCTTTTTCGAGTTTCTCTTCGATGGTCTTGAGGATGGAGGCGATGGTGTTGCCGGGTCCGACCAGAGCGCCGGCGACCTGGCTGGCCGGGCCGAGCACGACCTGGATGACCTGGGCCTGGGCCTCTTCCCTGGTGGGGTACTTGCTGAGGGCTTCGATCTCGTCGGCGCCGAAGAGCTGGCCATCCATGATGGCGCCCTTGAGCTCGAGTTCCTTGATGCCCTTGGCGATGTCGACCAGCTCGCGGGCGACGTTGACGACGCTCTCGCCGCCGTAGCACAGGGCGGTGGGGCCTTCGATCAGATCGCCGAGCGGCTCGAGCGGGGTGTCCTTGAAGGTGGCGCGGGCCAGGGAGTTCTTGACGACAGTGATGCGGATCTGCTTGCCGGCCAGCTCGCTGCGGAGGCGGTTGTTCTCGTTGGCCTCGATGCCGCGCACGTCGATGATCATCGCTTCGGTGAGGTCGCCGAACTGGTTGGCGTAGGCCTTGGAGATCAGGTTTTTGACTGTCTTGCTCATGATGATGCTCCGTTCCTGTTTGGCTTACAGCTCAACCAACACGCCGGGGGTCATGGTGCCCGACATGGAGATCTTCTTGATGTACTGCCCCTTCACGGCCGAGGGCTTCTGCTTCTCGATGGTCTGGATGAAGTGGCCGGCGTTTTCGACCAGCTTCTCGGCGGTGAACGACTGCTTGCCGACGACGGCGTGGATGTTGCCGCCGGCGTCGTTGCGGTACTCGACCTTGCCGGCCGCGTAGTCGGCGACGGTCTTGGCGACCTCCTTGTCAACGGTGCCGGCCTTGGGGCTGGGCATCAGGCCGCGGGGGCCGAGCACGCGACCGAGCTTGCTGATGACGCGCATCATGTCGGGCGTGGCGACGGCGACGTCGAAGTCCATCCAGCCGCCCTCGATCTTCTTGACCAGTTCCTCGCCGCCGGCTTCCATGGCGCCGGCTTCCTTGGCCTCGGCGACCTTGTCATCGGGGCAGAAGGCGACGACGCGCTTGGCCTTGCCCACGCCGTGCGGCAGGGAGACCGAGCCACGGACGAGCTGATCGGCCTGCTTGGAGTCGATGCCCAGGTGGATGCAAAGTTCAATGGATTGGTCGAACTTGGCGGGCTTAAATGCCTTGACCTTGGCGACGGCCTCGCTGAGGGGCAGGGCCGCGTTGCGTTCGACGTTTTCGCTATCGGCGCGATAGCGCTTGCCTTGGTGAGCCATCTGGCTCGCTCCTTTCGTTTGCCCTCGTCTTCAAGTGCGGGGCGAAACTCCCACTGTTGTGGCCCGTGGTCAGGCGTTCTTTGTTTTTCGGTCGCGGGCGCGGGGCCCGGTTGTTTCGTTACAGCTCGCAGGTGACGCCCATGGAGCGGGCGGTGCCGGCGATGATGCGGCAGGCGGCGTCGAGGTCGACGGCGTTGAGCTCGGCGATCTTTTCCTTGGCGATCGCTTCGACCTGATCGCGGGTGAGGTTGCCGACCTTGTCCTTGTTCGGTTCACCCGAGCCCTTGGCGATGCCGGCGGCTTCCTTGATCATCTCGGCCGCGGGGGGCGCCTTTATCTCGAGGGTGAACGAGCGGTCGTTGAAGACCGTGATCAGACAGCCGACGACCTTGCCGTTGAGTTGGCGGGTGGCGTCATTGAACTGCTGGATGAACTGACCGGGGTTAACACCGGCCTGCCCCAGCGCGGGGCCGAGCGGCGGAGCGGGGGTCGCCTGTCCGCCGGGAGCCTGAATCTTAAGTGTCGTAACGACCTGCTTGGCCATGGCAATAAACCTCTGAATCTGTCGAGCCGGGCAGTGTAACAATGTGTCCGGGCCGTGGCCAGCCCGTTTCGGCGGGGTCGGGAGAAAAAGTCCGACCCGCGATCGGATAGAATCCCCGCCATGACCGAGCCAAGTCCATACGTGTTGGTGGTCCACGGCGGAGCGGGAAATATCGATCCCGCCAAGCTGCCCGAGCCCTTGTCTGTGTACGAAACGGGGCTGAAAACCGCCCTTTCGGAGGGCTTAGGTCGGTTGGAGGCCGGGGAATCGGCCCTGGATGCGGCGGAAGCCGCGGTGCGTGCGATGGAAGACAACTCGCTCTACAACGCGGGGGTCGGCTCGGTGTTGAACGCGGACGGCGTCGTGCAGATGGACGCGGCGGTGATGGACGGGGCGACCGGCGGGTGCGGCTGTGTGACAGATATCACCTCGACCCGCCATCCGGTGTCGCTGGCGCGGGCGGTGATGGAGCAGACGAAGCACGTGATGCTGACCGGGTCGGGGGCCCAGCGGTTCGGCGCGGCGCAGGGACTCGAGCGGATCGAGCCGAGCGTGTTGATCACCGAAGCAAGGCGAGCGCAGTGGCAACGCCTGCGCGACGGGCAACAGATCGTGCGCGATCACGACACGAAGGGGACGGTGGGCGCGGTGGCGCTGGATCGAGGAGGCCGACTTGCGGCGGCAACGTCGACCGGGGGGATGGCGAACAAGCCGGTCGGGCGCGTGGGCGACTCGGCGATCAACGGCGCCAGCACGTGGGCGGACGCGCGCGTGGCGGTGAGCACAACGGGTGTCGGCGAGCGTTTCATGCGACAGTGCACGGCGAGTCGCCTGGCGATACTGATGGAACTGACCGGCGCCTCGGTCGAAGCCGCTGCTCAACGCGTGATGGACGAGTTGGGTAAGGACACGGGCGGATTGATCGCGGTGGACCGCCGAGGCAACGTGAGCGTGTGCTTCAACTCATCGGGCATGTTCCGGGCGTGGGGCGATCGAAACGGATTGCGAGAGATCGGCACGATGGATTGACCGCCCGGTCTGATGCGTTTGGCACACACATGTATGCATGGATCGTTTTCCGGGGGCGGGGGCCGGGGGCGCATAAAAAACCACCGAGCGATTCGGTGGATCGTCAACTCAAGGCACGGCGGGCGAGAGTGCTTTTTATTCTCGGTTGCCTTTTTCCCGGAACCCTGACAACCAGCGTATTTCAATGTGCCCGACGGTTGAGTCCGTTCCGCCAAACGATCGGTGGCGGTGAGTGCATTGTTGGTGGGCGAGGAAAAAAGAAGGGGCGGCGAGACTAGCGACCACCGCTAGCTCGCCGACCCTTGGGCCGCCTCACCCCACACCCGATTTCCATTACAAGAGACGACCCAGTAACTCGTTTAACGTTGGCTAAGCGCTCCGGGGGGGCCGCGTGAGCTTTTCAAGGTCTCGTGCGGGTTGCCGTCTTGCGGGAGCTCAAGTCTGGCATCCTCAGTTCAATCGCCCCGACGCAGGTTCCAATCAGACCGAGAAAAGAGATGTGCAGGTCCAAGTCGGTCTGAGTTTGGTATGCCGTCCACACGTGGCGGATCGGCATGGGTTCGGGTCTCCAGACAGTGCCGGAAACCCGTGTGTCGGGTGCCGCTCGCCTGGTCGGAGATGGCGGTTGAGCTGCGCCCCAGCCGGGAGCGTGTTCAGCCAACGTTATTTGCTTTTCAAAGAAACCTAACTTGTCCATATTATTGATCGGCCGGGTGGCGGTGTCAACCCATATTGGATATCAAAATCTTTTTTCAGCGACTCGGGGGTGAACCCCCACCCGCCTTGCTCGAAACCGGCCCTCATGGGACGCTAGGGGTGCTGCCAGGAAGGAGCGTGGCATGGCTGACAGTTCTCGCGCGGTGCGTCGGGCCCGCCAGATGGTACAAACCGATCGATTGCTGGGTGCCGACCGCGTGCCGGTGGACCCAACTGCGATGTCACCGGTGCAGGTGCGGGCCAGCCCTGCGGCCCCCCCACCGCCCCGCCGATCGACGCCGGTCCCTTCCGCTGCTACGCCGTTTCAGTCGCCAGCGCCTCAGCCCATCATGAAGAGGAGTTCGAACATGTCCGTCAGTGAGAAGGTCGGTGCGCTGGAGGCGCTGGAGCATGAGATTGCCGCGTGGCTGGAGGCGAACTGGGAGCGCAACGGCTGGACGAACGTGGTCTTCGGCGAGGGCGATCCGGATGCGGACCTGATGTTTGTCGGTGAGGGACCGGGCGCCGACGAGGACAAGCAGGGTCGGCCGTTCGTGGGTCGAGCCGGACAGCTGTTGGATAAACAGATCGCGGCGATGGGACTCGAGCGTGAGCAGGTGTACATCGGCAACATCGTCAAGACGCGTCCGCCGGGCAACCGCGTGCCGACGCCCGACGAAGCGGAACGGTGCATGCCTTACCTGATCCGTCAGATCGAGATTATTCAGCCGAAGGTGATCGTCACGCTGGGCGCGACGTCGACGAAGTATCTGCTCAGCGATCCGAAGATCGCGATCACGCGTGAGCGCGGCAAGTGGCGGCAGTGGCAGGGCGTGGACGTGATGCCGACGTTCCACCCGGCGTACCTTTTGCGGCAGTACACGCCGGACAATCGTCGGAAGGTGTGGGACGACCTTCAAAAGGTGCTGGAGCGGCTGGGCCTGCCGATCCCCGGTCGAGCGTGAGACCGTCAGAGTCTTGGGGAATAACCGCCCCGTCGGCGGCACACCCTGTCTATGCACGAACCCTGGAATAAGCCTGTTTCGTCCGGTCCGGTGCGGCTGGGACGGGTTTTCTTCGCGTCGATCGCGGTGGTGGCGATCGGCGTGAGTTCGGCGTGGCTGGCTTACGGACTGCTCGATGAGCGTGCGCGGGTCGAGGCGGCGGCCCCGGACCCGGCGCCGGTGTTGAATCGGCGTCCGGACCTGCTGGAGATGTACAACCTGCAGGACCTGCGGGTGGAGCGTGAGAAGCTGCTGCGGGGCGGGCCATGGAAGGACGGCATCCCGTCGCTGACCACGGCGGCGGCGCGGCGTGATGACGGGCGATACCCCGTCGGCCCGCCATCGGTCGTGCGCGCAAGCCAGATCGATTGGCTGGGCGCGGACGACCGCGTGATCGGCGTGACGGTCGGCGATGCATCGCGCGCGTACCCGGTAGCGCTGCTGAACTATCACGAGATCGTCAACGACGTGCTGGGTGAGCAAGCGATCGCGGTGATCTACTGTCCGTTGTGCGACTCGGCGAGCGTGGTGAGCCGGGTGGTGGACGGCAAGACGTATGAGTTCGGCGTGAGCGGGTTGTTGTACAACTCCAACGTGGTGTTTTATGACCGCCAGGAGCTGGGCTTGTGGTCGCAGATCGGGATGGGCGCGATCAGCGGGCCCAACGCGGGCAAGCGGCTCGATCACGTGGGCCGATGGAGCGTGGAGTCATTTGAGAACTGGAAGCTGCTGCACCCGCAGGCCACGGTGGTTGATCGCGATACGGGGTATCAGCGTGATTACGTCCGCAACCCGTATCAGCGTTATTTCGGTCACCAGAAGACGGCGTTTCCGGTGGCGCTGAACGATCGGCTGGACAACAAGACGCCGGTGATCGGCGTGAAGGTGGAGGATCGTGCGCGGGCGTACCCGCTGGAGGCGGTGGCGGCGGCGGAAGGCGGGCGGGTAGTGGATCGGCTTGGTGGGGGTGAAATCGAGCTTGTGGCGGATGAATCGGGGGTGCGGGTGGTGCGGGCCCCGGCCGATTCGGTGGTGATGCACGCGTTCTGGTTCAGTTGGGCGGCTTTTCATCCCGGGACGGACGTGTATAGGCCTGCCGAATGACCGCTTGGCAAGGCCGAGACGGGTCGTTAAACTGCTCCGCTTCATTGAAGGACGAGGAT
>JANQJT010000122.1 GCA_028281485.1 Phycisphaeraceae bacterium | reverse complement strand
GCTCGTGCTGGTCGGCGAAATCCGACCGCTCGGTCGCGCCCGCCGCCAGATGAGAATCGTAATCTTCCTTCTGTGTCGAAAGACGCCCCTCCAGCGAGGCGATCGTCTCTTCCGTCGACGCGCCCAGCGCCGCGTACTCCGCCTTGAGACGGTTCAGCTCCGCCTGCGCCTCGGCGGTCGTCGTCTGCAACGCCGCGTTGGACTGCCGCAGCATCTCCAGCTCACCCGTCGTCGAACGCACCCGGCCCAGCAGGCTCTCGCCCTGGACCATGCCCAGGTCCCCCGCCTCCGAGCGAATCTGCTCCAGCGAGACCGACGGGTCGCCCGCCGCCAGCGCCATCAGCTCGTCGTACTCAAACTTGAGCTGGCCGTACACCGTGCGACGCGCTTCGTTGCGACGGCTGTCCAGCCCGCTGTAGTCGTCGCTGGCGCGCTCGGCGTTGTTGACAAAATCGCTCCGCGTCAGCTCTTCGCTCTCAAGCTCGGTCTGCACCGACGACATCTGCGTGTAGAAATACACCGCCATCGCCGAGCTCATCACGAACAGGAACACAAACGCAACCAGGGCGAGTACCGCGCCACTGCCGCCACCGCTTCGCGTAGCCATGAAACATGCCTCCCAATGGGATGGTGCCCGGCCGGCGCCTCCTGCGCCCTCACCCGGGCCACGGGTGGGTATCGATGCGGTTAAGTGTCGCCACTACCACCACTTTCGTCAAGCCACCCGACCCCACACAACACGAAAAAACCCGCCCAAAAGGCGGGTTGGAACGCGTGTCTATCACCCGCAAGCCTACTCGTCGGCTCGCTCGATCTGCCAGTACTCGATCTCCAGGGGTGTGGCGCGACCGAAAATCGTCACGATCACACGCACCTTGCCCTGCTCCGGCAGCAGCGTATCGATCGTCCCTTCCATGTTCTCGAACGGGCCTTCCTTGATCTTGACCACGTCGCCCGGCTTGAACTCCATGTGGATCTCGGGCTCTTCCTCGGGGCGCCGCGACGCCAGCACCATCTTCTCCACCTCGTCCATCTGCATCGGGGCCGGTCGACCCGCCGTGCCGATGAAGTCGCCCACGCCCGTCGTCTCCTTGATCAGGAAGAACACGTCCTGCGGGATGCGGCCGTCCAACTCCAGCGCCATCTCCACGAACACGTAGCCGGGGTACAGCTTGCGCTCGGTGATCTTCTGCTTGCCCGCCTTCATCGTGCGGATCTTCTCGGTCGGCACGAGGATGCGGTTGACGATGTGCGTCATCCCCTCGATCTTGATCTTACGCAGCAGCGTCTCCTTGACCGAGTCCTCCTTGTTCGACGCCACGCGAAGCACGAACCAATCCATGCCCGGCGTCACCAGCGGGTCGCCCTCGCCAATGCCGTCGGTCGGCGCCTCGACCTGCTCCTCCACCGTCTCCTGGAGATGCTCCTCCAGTTCCTTCGGCGGCTCGGCCGCGGGCTCGGCGGGTGTCACCTCCGTCGGCTCGGCAACCGGCTCGGCGGAAACCTCCGTCGGTTCGATGGGCTGATCGGGTTCCAGGTTCGTATTCGGTTCAGTCATAGTCTTGTCTTACACGCTCCGGCGCGGATTGGTTAGAAGTCCAGGATGCCCAGCGCTCTGAACAACTCCGCGAACGCCAGGTCGGCCAGGAACAGAATCGCTACCAGCAGGAACAGACCGCAGATCACGATCCACGTCGATCCCACGATCTCCTTGCGCCGCGGCCAGTTGACCTTCTTCATCTCGCCCTCGGTGGCGATCAGGAAGTCCACGCTCTTGGGGCGCGTGCCCACGAAGCGGAAGATCAAAAGACCAAACGCCGCGCCGATCACGCTGGCGATGCCCCACTGGATGTACAGCGCGTAATCACTGTTCCGCACCGCACCCACCTGGGTCAGCTCGCTCTGGAGCCACAGCACGCCCACCACGACCACCAGCCCCATCCCCAGGCCGCTGACCATGCGCGTCCAGTAACCCTGTCCCGACTTGTAAATCTTCAAGTTCATCGATGCCTTCCCGATCTGTCTCGCTCGGCAATGAAAGGTCGGCCGTTTTTCTTATGAAGCACGGGTGGTAGGAATCGAACCCACAACCTTCCGCTTTGGAGGCGGATGCTCTGCCAATTGAGCTACACCCGTCCATCGCGCCCCGCGCCGCTGCGCCGATGATCGGCCGCGACGCATGACACGCTTTACTTACGCTTGATCTTGTGCAGCGTGTGCTTACGCAGACGCGGCGAGTACTTCTTCAATCCCGCCTTCAGCTTCTCGGGCATGCCGCCCTTGACGTTGATCGGCGTGCGGTAATTCAGATCACCGGTCTCGCTGCACTGCAGCCAGACGTATTCAACCGCGTCTTTGCTCTTCTTCTTGGCCATCTCGGCACTGTCCCTTCGGCCCTCAACAGGCCCGAAAAAGCGTCGGCCCCGGGCGTCACCCGAGGCCGACGATCAGGTCAATCCATTACTCGATGATCTTCGTCACGACGCCCGCACCCACGGTGCGACCGCCCTCACGAACGGCGAAACGAACGCCCTCTTCCATCGCGATCGGCTTGGCGCCCAGGTCCACCTGCATGGTGATGTTGTCACCGGGCATGCACATCTCCGCGCCACCGGTCAGCGTGATCGCGCCGGTCACGTCCGTCGTGCGGAAGTAGAATTGAGGCTTGTAGCCGTTGAAGAACGGGCTGTGACGACCGCCCTCTTCCTTCGTCAGCACGTACACCTCGGCGTCGAACTTCGAGTGAGGCGTGATGCTCTTCGGCTTGGACAGCACCTGGCCGCGCTCCACGTCCTTCTTCTCAATACCGCGGAGCAGGCAGCCCACGTTGTCGCCGGCGATACCCTCGTCCAGCGTCTTGGTGAACATCTCAACGCCCGTCACCGTCGTCTGCTGCGTGTCACGCAGACCGACGATCTCCACCGCGTCACCGACCACGACCTTGCCGCGCTCGATACGACCCGTGGCCACGGTGCCGCGGCCCTTGATCGAGAACACGTCTTCGATCGACATCAGGAAGTCCTTGTCCAGCTCACGCTCGGGCTCGGGCACCCACGTGTCCAGCGCGCTCATCAGGTCGCCGATGCAGGCGTTGGCCGTGTCGTCATCGGGGTTCGACAGCGCGGGGAACGCGGCGCCGCGGACGATCGGCGTGTCGTCCTCGAAGTCGTACTTCGCCAGCAGCTCCTGCACTTCCAGCTCGACCAGGTCCAGAAGCTCTTCGTCCTCGACCAGGTCAACCTTGTTCAGGAACACCACCAGCTTCGGCACGTTCACCTGGCGGGCCAGCAGCACGTGCTCACGCGTCTGCGGCATCGGGCCGTCGTCCGCCGCCACCACCAGGATCGCGCCGTCCATCTGGGCGGCGCCGGTGATCATGTTCTTCACGAAGTCGGCGTGGCCCGGGCAGTCCACGTGGGCGTAGTGTCGGTTCTCCGACTCGTACTCCACGTGACTCGTCGCGATCGTCACGATCTTCGTCGAGTCACGGCGGCCGTCCGATTCAGAGGCCTTCGCCACTTCGTCATAAGGCTTGTGCGTCGCCAGGCCCTTAGCGGCCTGCACCGCGGTAATCGCCGCAGTCAGAGTCGTCTTGCCGTGGTCGATGTGACCGATCGTACCGACGTTCACGTGCGGCTTGGTACGTTCAAATACACCCTTAGCCATCGCTGTTACCTCCGTAACGTTCTGCTGTTTCTCGAGTCGCCGCCGGGTGTTCGGCCTCGGACATCTCGACTCTTGGATAGAGTTTCCAATGCGTTCTTATTACGTCGTCGCCATCCACCCTGGATGACGCTCTTACTTGCAATCCGGCGCGCTCTCGCACGCCCAAAGCCACCGACGGGACTTGAACCCGTGACCTCACCCTTACCAAGGGTGTGCTCTACCACTGAGCTACGGTGGCATTAACACTCACGCGGCAGCACGGGCCCGCCCAACCGGCGGATCGCGTAATGTACTGCCACCGTCCCTATGTAACAACCGGGCGTGGCCCAGGCTAAACACCTGTATCACGCCCGACCGTGTCAATAGCGACAGGCGGGTAAGCTATCCCCCACACACGCCCCTGTCAAACCCCGATCGCCTTTTTTGGTCGAAAAATACACCCGCCACCCACCGCTTTAACGGCTGTGACGGTCACGCCCCTCACCGCACAGAAAATCGGTGCACCATCGCGTGCCGATACACCTCGCCCGGCCGCAACACCGCGCCGGGAAAATCCGGCCGATTCGGGGAATCCGGCCAACGCTGCGTCTCCAGGCAGAACCCCGCATAACGCCCGTACGACACCCCGCCACGCCCCACCGCTGAGCCGTCCATCCACCACGCGGTGTAAAACTGCACGCCCGGCTGGTCCGTCTCCAACCGCATCACACGCCCCGTCGTCGGCTCGTACACCTCCGCCGCCGGCCGCAACGCACCGTCGTTAGCCAAACAAAAATTGTGATCGTACCCGTGCGGCAGACTCTCGATCTCTGTGCCGATCGGCTTGGCCCGGCGGAAGTCAAACGCCGTGCCCTCCACCGGCGCCGGCCCGTCCAGCGGGATGTTGTCATCGTTCACCGGCAGATACGACTCGGCGTGAATCGTCATCTCGTGATCCAGATGATTGCGACTCGGATCACCCGTCAGGTTCCAGTACGTGTGGTGCACGAGGTTCACCACGGTCGCCTTGTCCGTCGTCGCATCGAAGTCGATGCGCAGCGTGTTGTCTGCGCCCAGCGTGTACGTCACCGCCGCGTTCAGCGTGCCGGGGAATCGCTCCTCACCGTCAACCGAGGTGTACGCAAACCGCACCGCGTCGCCGTCTGCGCTCTCGACCACCGCGCCGGACCACAGCTTCTTGTTAAAACCGTTGAACCCGCCGTGCAGGTTGTTCGGCCCGTTGTTGATGTCTAACTCATACGCCACGCCGTCGATCGAGAACTTGCCGTTGGCGATGCGGTTGCCGTAACGCCCCACCGTCGCGCCCAGGTAGAACGGGTTGTCGACCCACCGCTCAAGTGAGTCATACCCCAGCGTGATGTCAGCCGAAGTTCCGTCGCGATCCGGCGTGCGCATGCCGATCAGCAGCGCACCGAAATCCAACAGCTCCGCCACACACCCCTTGCCGTTGTCCAGCGTGTAACGCTTGACCTCGCGCCCGTCAGGCAGGCCGCCGTAACTCGAAATATCAATCGACATCGACCGCTCGTTCCTTCCTGTTCGATCGCGGCGTCACACCCCCGGGCCCGGGGATCGGGGGCGTTGCCTTGCCGCGTGATTTACTCTCAACTATAACGCCTCAACGGCAAACGCGTCACCAACCCCCCTGACCCCTACGGAAAACCCACATGTCCTTAGATAGCGAAAACGGCCACTACCTGTTCACCAGCGAATCGGTCTCCATGGGCCACCCCGACAAAGTCTCCGACCAGATCTCAGACGCCATCCTCGACTCGCTGCTCACCCACGACCCACACACACGCTTCGCCTGTGAGACACTCTGCACCACCGGCCTGGTCGTCATCGCCGGCGAGGTCACCGTCCACAACACCGACGCAGAGGTCGCCCTCGGCAACGCCGAAGACACCGTCCGACAGACCATCCGCGAGATCGGTTACACCGACGCCGACATGAAGTTCGACGCCGAGTCCTGCGCCGTCATCCGCACGCTCCACGGCCAATCCGCCGACATCTCCGCCGGCGTCACCGCCGGCTCCGGCCTACACAAGGAACAGGGCGCAGGCGATCAGGGCATGATGTTCGGCTTCGCCTGCCGCGAGACGCCCGAGCTGATGCCCCTGCCCGTCATGCTCAGCCACAAGCTCATGGACCGCCACGTCAAGGCCCGACGCTCCGAACTCATCAAGGGCCTACGCCCCGACGCCAAGAGCCAGGTCACCATCGAGTACGACGGCAACAAGCCCGTCCGCATCGACACCGTCGTCCTCTCCACGCAGCACGCGGCGATGTGGAACGGCAAGGCCAACCAGGCCAAGCTCAAGAAGGCCGTCATCAAACACATCATCGAACCGGTCATGCCCAAGAAGCTCTGGGACCCCAGAACCGTTACCATCCACGTCAACCCCACCGGCCAGTTCGAGATCGGCGGACCCCACGGCGACGCCGGCCTCACCGGTCGCAAGATCATCGTCGACACCTACGGCGGACGCGGCGCACACGGCGGCGGCGCATTCTCCGGAAAGGACCCCTCCAAGGTCGACCGCTCCGCGGCCTACATGGCACGCTACATCGCCAAGAACATCGTCGCCGCACGCATCGCAGACATCTGCGAGATCCAGCTCTCCTACGCCATCGGCGTCGCCGAGCCCACCAGCGTCCACGTCGACTGCCTCGGCACCGAAAAAGTCCCCACCGGCCGGATCGCCGCACTCGTCCGCAAGCACTTCAAGCTCACCCCCGCAGGCATTATCAAGACCCTCAATCTCAAGGCCCCCATTTATCGGCACTCCGCCTACCACGGGCACTTCGGGAAAAAGCCCGGTAAGATTAAGGTCAACGGCAAAACGTACGAAACATTCCCATGGGAGAAGACCGACATGGCCCTACGTCTGAAGAAGGCCGCCCGGATCTGACCCGCTAGAGACGCACGGGAGACTCGGCGCCCTGGGCAACCGCCCGGCACGCTGACCTGCTCCGAGATATGGAAATCAAAAAAGGCATCCCGGTTTCTCCTGGCATCGCGATCTGCCCCGCGACCGTTATCACCGCGAAGGACGTCAAGATCCCCCGCAAGACGGTCCCGGCCGGCGAGCTGCCCCACGAACACGAACGACTCGACAACGCCTTCGCCCTGGCCATCACCGACGTCGAGAACCAGCTCGAACAGGTCGCCCGCGACCTCGGCCCCGAGCCCGCCAAGATCTTCAGCTTCCACCTCGGCATGCTCCAGGACGACCACCTCAAGGGCCAGGCCCACGGCGTCATCGACGAAACAAACTCCAACGCCGAGTACGCCGTCGTCATCACCTTCCACGGCCTCGCCCAACACTTCCTCGCACAAACCAGCGAGCTCTTCCAGGAACGCATCTCCGACATCTACGACCTCGAAAAACGCGTCCTCCGTCA
>JANQJT010000108.1 GCA_028281485.1 Phycisphaeraceae bacterium | reverse complement strand
GGCGAGGAAGTGATCAAGCGGTGGGGAGGGTTGGCCGATGTCCAGATTGTGACGATTGGTGTTTCTGGAGGTGTGATCGGGCTATGTTCAATCGCGTGGAAATAAGAAGTGAAGGGGGCGATGTCGTGGGTGAGGATGTGCGGGCGAACGGTTTTACGCTGGTTGAGGTGATCATTGTCGTCTTGATTCTTGCGATTCTCGGGGCGATAACGCTACCGATGTATCAGAATCACAGGTCGGAGGCGGAGACGGCGGCGTTGATGAGCAATCTTCGCGTGTTGCGTGAGGTGATTGAGCCTGTGCATTCGCAGACTGGGTCGTATCCCAGTCCGCTGGATGCGTCGAGTTTCGTGGGGGGGCTACCGGATCATCCTCAGAACGATATCGATCTGGCGGAGTTTCAATACGCCAACATTGCGACGATGGAGCACCCGGTGAACAAGGTTCTGAAGTCGGGTGTGTTGGGTGCGTACTGGTACAACACGGCTAACGGTCGGATTCGTGCGCGGGTGAGCGACCAGGGCACGGAGGCGGAGACGTTGGCGATGTACAACCGTGTGAATCAGTCCAGCGTAACGACGCTTGGGAATTACGGTGGCGGCGGTGGTGGTTCGTAACGAGGCGGGTCTGGATGGGGGACGGGTTCGGTCCGAGCCGATTCCGATCGGCGGTCGTTTGGGGCCGATCCTGGGGTGGGTGTGTCTGTGTCATTTCGTGTTGCAGGTGGTGATCAAGGTCTTTCAGGGGCGACCGGAGCACGTGCTGTGGGTCTGCCACATCGGGTTGCTGGTTGCGGGGTTGGGTCTGGTGTTTCGCAGTCGGTTGTTGATCGCGACGGCGCTGGTCCAGTTGTTTGTGTTGCACGCGCTTTGGTTGATCGACCTGGCGATCTGGAAGTCTTTGGGTTTTTTCCCGATGGGTGTGGTGGATTATCTGGATGGGGCTGATGTGTGGACGTGGGTGGGGACGTCGTATCATTTTTATTGTGTGCCTGTGTTGAGTGTTACGGCCTGGCGTTGGAAGGTGTACGACCGGGCGGCGTTGTTGTTGGCGTTGACCTTGTCGTTGTCGTTGATTGTTTTGAGTCGTGCGTTGGTGTCGCCGGAGGTGAACGTGAACTGGGCGTATGGGATCGAGGCCTCTCGGCCGATCTATGCGTTGTCGGCTTTCAATGCGTTGCCGAGTCATGTGTATGTGTTGGTTTTGGGGGTGTTTGGGGCGTGTGTGTTGTTTGCGCCGGTGTTTTGGCTGTTGCGGTGTCGTGCGTGTCGCGGGTGTGTGGGCGGGGCGTGAAACAGCTTTGCGACGTGGTGTGGCGTGGGTTGTGTTGCGTCGTTGTCGTCAGGGGAAGTGTTGGGTTAGTGTGTCGATGAGTTGGGTGGTGACGGTGTCGGCGTCGGGTGTGGCGTCGATGACGCGGTAGTGTTTGGGGTGTTGTTCGGCCTGGTCGAGGTAGCCTTGTCTGACGCGGGCGTGGTAGTCGGCGCCTTTTTGTTCGATGCGGTCGAGTAGGGGGTTGAGTCTTTTGGCGGCGGTTTGTTGGTCGACATCGAAGACGACGGTGAGGTCGGGCCAGCAGTCCTGGAGTGCGATTTGGGCGGCGGCGTAGATGTGCGCGGGGTCGAGTCCGCCGGCTGTGCCCTGGTAGGCGAGTGTGGAGGCGATGAAGCGGTCGGCGAGGATGAGGGCTTGGCGTTGGCGGGCGGGTCGTATTTTCTCGGCGACGAGTTGTGCGCGTGAGGCCATGTAGAGGAGCATCTCGCATCGGACGTCCATGGGGTGGTGTCGTTCGATGTCGGGGTCGAGGAGGAGTTGTCGGATGCGTTCGCCGGCGAGGGTTCCGCCGGGCTCGCGGATGTCGAGGACTTCGAGGTTGGCGTCGGTGGCGAGTGTGCGGAGGCGGGCGAACTGAGTGGATTTTCCGGAGCCGTCTGGGCCGTCGAAGACGATGAACTTGCCTGCGAGGTTGTGGGGGAAGTTGGAGGGCATGGTGTGATTGTAGAAAAGCCAGCAGCCAACAGCCAACAGGGAAGGGGCGATCGGGCAACCGGGCAGTCGGTCGATTGGTGGAGGAGAGGGAGGTGGTGGGTCTGCTTCGCTTGACCCACCCTACGAGGTCGGATGGAGGGGGCGTTTAGTTGTTGTGTGTGTGTTTGAGTGCTTTGTATGCGCCGGTGATGTAGGGGATGCCTGAGAGGATGGTTGCGGCGACGGTGGCGTAGATGGTGACGTCTCGGATGATGCGTAGCCAGTGTTTGTCGGTGGGGTCGAGGTAGACGGCGACGAGGATGACGGGGACGGCGATGACCTGGAGGATCATCTTGAGTTTTCCGGTGCGTTGAGCGGAGAAGTCGATGCCGATGGATTCGAGCGCGGCGCGGATGGAGGTGACGAGCAGTTCGCGGAGCAGGATGACGACGACCATCCAGGGGTAGACGCCGGTGACGAGTGTGTGTGGGTTGGCGGGGTCGACGAAGCGTGGGCCTGCGAGGTAGATGAACGCGCCGGCGATGAGGATCTTGTCGGCGACGGGGTCGACGATTCGGCCGAAGTGTGTGACGGCGTCCCATCGGCGTGCGAGGTATCCGTCG
>JANQJT010000171.1 GCA_028281485.1 Phycisphaeraceae bacterium | reverse complement strand
CCTGACGCCGGGTCGGCACCGGGTGGAGTTTGAGGTCGTGGGGATTCGGCCGGAGGACAGCAAGGGCAGGGGGTATTGGCGTGTGTCGAGCTACGCGTGGGGGACGAAGTAGGGGTTTAGTGGCGGAGGTGGTCGACCAGTTCGGCGAGGGGGATTTCGGATTGGTTGCCGTTGGTGAGGTTTTTGACGGCGATGTTTCCGGCAGAGGTGGTGGGGGTCTCGACGATGACGGCGTAGCGTGCGGCGTGTTGGGCGGCTTCCTTGAGGAGCTTGCCGACGTTGGTGGTGGTTTTGTAGGTCATGCGTGTGTGCAGGCCGGCGGTGCGCAGGTCGGTGACGATGCGGCAGACGTTGTCGCGTGCGTCGTCGTCGGCGGGGAAGACGAAGGCGTCGACGGGGGGTGAGACGTTGTCGGGGAGCAGGCCCTTGTCGGCGAGGACGAGGGAGAGGACGACGTCGCCCATGCCGAAGCCGACGGCGGGCATGGCGGGTCCGCCCATGAGTTCGATGAGTTTGTCGTATCGTCCGCCGCCGGCGATGGCGCGTTCGGCGCCGGAGATCTCGTGTGCTTCGTAGACGGTGCCGGTGTAGTAGGCGAGGCCGCGGACGATGCCCAGGTCGTACTCGCACCAGTCGGCGATGCCGAAGCGTGTGAGCTCGCGGTCGAGGGCTTCGAGGTCGGCGATGGATTCGCCGCCGATGGAGCGTTCGAGGTGCGCGACGTCGCCGACGGGATAGGTGCGGCGGCACATCTGGTCGAAGCGTTCGATCTTGTGTTCGTCGAGCCCGAGTTCGAGCCACTTGGCGTTGTACTGGTTGGTCTCCATCTTGTCGCGTCGGTCGAGGAGATTGAAGGCGTCGATGATGCGGTCTTCGGGGACGCCGAGCATGGTGAGGATGGTGCGGACGGTTTCGCGGTGGGAGATCTTGATCTTGACGTGCTGGGGGGTGAGGCCGAGCTCGCGCATGAGGTCGACGAGTGTGAAGATGGTCTCGGCGTCGGCCAGGGGGGTGTCGAGTCCGAGCAGGTCGATGTTCCACTGGAGGAACTCGCGGAGCCTGCCGCGTTGGGGGCGTTCGCCGCGGCAGAGGTTGGGCATGCAGAACCACTTGATGGGTTTGGGCAGTGCGTTGGCCTTGGCGGCGACCATGCGGGCGAGGGTGGGGGTGAACTCGGGTCGGAGGCCGAAGACGGACTCGCCTTCCTGTCGTGAGACGTGGAAGACCTGGCTGACGATTTCGTCGCCGGATTTGACCTTGTAGAGCTCGATGTCTTCGAAGATGGGGCCTTCGACTTCTTCGAAGCCGTTTCGGATGGAGACGCGTCGCCAGGCGGCCTCGAGGTAGCGTCGCCAGGCCATTTCGGGGGGGTAGTAGTCGCGTGTGCCTTTGGGGGCTTGGAATTTCATGGGGTACTAGCCAACGGGTAACAGCCAAGTGGGTACTTAAAACGGGAACGACTTGGAGTCTAACCAGACGCTAACAAGCCGACAACCATCTGGTTTGCGGTTTTCGCGGGGCTGCGGGATTTACTTGACGGCGACGACGTAGCAGATCCACGAGGGGTCTGCGGTGCCGCGGGTGGCGGGTTGGAAATCGCCATCGCCCTCGCCGTCCTCGTCGGTGCCTTCCCAGTAGACGATGGCCTTGCTGAAGCCGGCGTCGAGCAGGACCTCGCGGACCTCGGGCAGCATCCACAGGCGCCAGTCGTAGGTGAAGGCGTTGGAGATGCGTGAGCCGTCCTTGAAGCGGAAGTGGATGTGGTAGAGGCAGCGGTGGGTGATGGGGTCGAAGTGATCGAGTTCCCAGATGTAGGTGTAGCCTTCTT
>JANQJT010000085.1 GCA_028281485.1 Phycisphaeraceae bacterium | reverse complement strand
CGCGCGGCGACAGCGAGCGGGAAATCTCATTGGATCACCGCCTCGCCGGTTTCTTTGTTAAACGTTATCTGTCGCGTCTCACCGCCGGCGGTGAGATAGATGATGCCGTCGGCGTGGGCGTTGCCGTAGCCATCGAAGATCAGCGTGGCGCTGCCACCGAAGTTGACGAGCGTGATATCCGCCCGGTAAGGCTCGGCGGCGAGGTCGACCTTGTAGAGCATATCCGCGTCGTTGAGAGCGACGCTGTTGGTCATGATGTACGAGTCGGTGAAGACATCGTAGAGGACCATCACCTGGGCGCTGGTGGCGCGGGCGCGGGCGGCGGCGTACGCGTAATCACGCACCAGCCGATGGGCGGCGGTCTCCACGCGGTACCGAGACAAAGCCGAAGCGTAACGCGGGATCGCGATCGACGAGACCACGGTGATCACCGCCAGCACGACCACCAGCTCCAGCAGACTGAATCCGCTGGGCGTGGTGCGGGCTGAGTTGAATCGCGGCGTGCCGATCATGCATCGCTTTCCTGCAGCGGTCATGAAAACCGCCCGGCGCAGGTGGCGCCGAGCGGTGTGTATTTAAGTCGCGGCCGGGGTCAGGCAGCAGGAGGGCTTGTGCGAACCCCGGGCCACCCTCGGCGGGTTTAATACGTGTTGTAGGCCGTGCCGTCCTGGTCGGTATCGGTGCCGGGCAGGTTGGCGACGATGTCGCCGTTGGCCTCGGTGTAGAGCCAGCCGATGCCGGCGGCGTCGGCCGCGGCCACCCCGGAGTCCCCCTTGTTGGTGCCGACCGGCAGGGGCGGGATTTCCTTGAGGTAAGGACCGTAGACGATACCCGAGCCGACGTTGGCGGTCGCGCTGAAGGCGTCACCGGCGAGATTGCTGTACTGGGTCAGCTGGCTGGTGAAGTTGGCGACGGTGGGGAACGAACCCTCGTGCTCGGCACGATAGAGCTCGATGGCGTTGCGAAGCACCGACAGGTCGGCCTTGAGCGCCGCGGAGCCGGCGTTGTTCGCACCACGCGTGAGACGGGGAATCGCGATCGCCGCGATCACGCTGATGATCACGATCACGATGACCAACTCGACCAGACTGAATCCCTTACGACCCTGCATCCTGAATGCGTACATTGTTAGCCCTCCAAGGACTGTTTCATCTTTATTAGGCTTGATACCCTGACAAACCTGTGTAAATGCCATCGTCAACTTTTTCCAATAACTTGATATGGGGTGCGCAGAAATCACAAAACGCACACGCCGATTTATTCGGACGAATCGCCTGACTTGTCGATGTCGGGTCGGGGCATCTCGACGGCCGCGATCACGTCGTCGCGCGAGAAGATCGCACGATAAGGCTCTACCCCGATCAGTTTCCAGTCCTTATAGGACTTGCCCACGGCCAGCACGTTGCCATCGATGATCGCGTAGCGGGTCTCGCCGCTGGCCACGACACCGGTCAATTTGAAATCGGGCCGCTCGGGCTCGGCGGGCTGCGGCTCTGCTTCGGTCTCGTCGGTCTCGGGGGCGGCGGGGATCCACTGCGGCAGCAGTGCAAACGCGTCGTCGATGCGTTCGTAAACGATCGGCCGGCCCTGTTCGTAGTCGTGTAGCGTGCCGGCGATGGTGGCACGCACGTGACTGGACGAACGCTTACGCGGGCTCGGTGCCTGAGCAGGTTCCACGGTAACCGTCGGCGCGGTTTGAGCGGCTTCGGATTCCGCTGGAGAAGTTGCACCACCGGTGATGATGTCGAACAACAGCACCGCCCCACCGATCGCCAATACCGCGATGTACAGCGTCTTGCGGTTCTTGTTCATCGTTCCGCTCCCCCCTGCCCGGTGGCGACGCGCACCGGGTCGGCCTTGCCGTGACCGGCGGGCTGAGTGTACCAGTGCAGGCTCACCTCCAGCGTCGCGGCGACGTTGGGCTGACGCGCGTCGTAAACCAGGTCGAACGCCACCACGCCGAAGTCCGGCAGCGCCTCGGTCAGATCGTGCATGAACGTCGCGGCCTGAACGTAGTTGCATCGAGCGATGAGCGTGATCGGCACGGCGTCGACACGGTCACCGCTGATCGCCTTGCCGGGCTGGACGGCTTCAACGGAAAGCCCTGACTCCTGTGCACAGCTGTTCAGGTCCGCCAGACGCATGTTCAGGCGGTCGACCGACATCAGCGTAACGCGGTCGGTCTCCAGGGCCTGCTCGTACTGGCGGATCTGGTTGTTGAGTTCACCCAATCGATCGGCGGCATCCGACGCGGCGGTTTCGGTGTCGGCCAGTTGTTTCATCTCGGCCTTGCGGTCGGCTTGGGCGGTGTACAGCGGCTGCAGGCCGAACCACCAGGCCGCTAGCGCTACGGCCAGGCCGATCATCACGGCCGCCGCATCCACAACGAGGTACGCGCGGGGGTTATCGAACATCGCTCACCTCCTCGGCGGGGCGCAGCTCACACTCGATGTGAAACGCGGTGGCGCTGGCGCCGTTGATCTTTTCGAGGCGGGATTCGATGAGCACGACGTTGGTCATCACGCCGGTCCGCTCCAACTCGATCAGGTAACGCGAGACCAGGTCCTGGCTGGATGCGAGGCCGTCGAGCGAGACGCGATAGCCGACCACGACTTTTTCGGGCGCGGTGACGGCGCGGCCGGTCTTCTTCGGGGGGGTGATGGTCTCGGTGATCGGGTGGAGTCGCACGGCGGTGAGCGTGATGGCCTTGTCCTTCTTGTCCGACAGGAGCGACAGCAACACGCCCCAGTCGGGCTGCTCGGAAACCGAGCGGTTGGCTTCCCAACGGCTGCGCACCTCGGCCAGTTCGAGCTTGACCCGCTGCGTCTTGTTTTGGGTCTGTGTGATCTGCTGCTGGATCTTCTCCAGTCGGCTAGCGATGGGATCACCGGCGGCGCCTTGATAGGCGAACCAGCAGAAGGTCGTGATCGAACCGGTGAGGATGCCCCAGACCGTGAGCATCGGCAGCGCGGTGCGCATGTGTAGCCGGACACGGGCACGCGCCAGGCATCGGGTCGGGATGAGGTTGATGCGGTTCATGTCTCAGGCCACCTCCGCCAACGCGGCGACTGCGCAGAGCGTGCCGGCGGCCCATCGGGCCTGTTGTTTCATCGCGTCGATCGATCGCACCAGGTCGCCGGGGCTGACCTGTCGCGCCTGAAAATCGCCGCCCGTGCTGACGCGCTCGGCGCAACCGGGAAGTTCCGAGACGCCGCCGACGAGGAAGATCGTGCCGATCTCGTGTTCGGGGTAGCGGTGCCGGGCGTACTCGATGGAAACGCGTGTCTCTTCGCCGACGCGCGTGAGGTAGTTGTTGATGCGGGTCTGGACGGCGCCGGATAGCTGCACGCGGTTGTCCGCTTCGTTGATGCCGCCAGCCTCGAACAGGTAGGTGACCAGTTCGGGATCGAGTTGATTGTGCTGGGTCAGTTTTGCGCTGAGACGGGCGAGGCCCAGGTCGTCGATCTGCCGGCTGTACACGGCCACGCCGTCGACCAGCACGCAGATGCGCGTCTGCAGCCAACCCATGTCCACCACGGCCTCGATGGCGTTGCCGCCGAGCGGGTGTTGATGTACGAGGTTCATGTAGGCGTTGATGCCCGCGTCGACGCGTGTGGGATGCAGGCCGACGGCTTGCAGGTCGTCGACGATCTGTTCGATCTGCTCGTTGCGAACGCCGACCGCCAGCGAGGGCTGGACGTCGGACGCCCGCGCCGTCTCGGGCAGGGGCCACCAGGCCATCTCGAACTGGTCGGGGGCAAGCTGCTGGGTGCGGGCGTATTCCAGACGCGCGACCCGGCCGGCTTGCTGCTCGGCGGCGGCGCGGGGCAGGTCCAGCGGCACGACGCTGAGCATGCGCTCATCGGGCAGCAGCAACACGCGGTCACCGACAAATCCCTGACGCCTTAGCACCTTCTTCAGACGCAGCGCATCGATGGAGCCGTTTTCCAGCTCGCTGTCTGTCAGACGTGTGATCGATAACGCGGACAGCGCCCAGCTACCCGATCGCTTTTCGAGCTGGGCGGCCTTGACCTGTCGGCTGCCGATGTCCAGACAGATCGGCGAGTATCGCTTGTGTGTCAATCCGATCACGGACCACCTCCCGCGGCGGTCAGGTCGAACAGTGGGATGAAAATACTGATCGCCACGATGCCGACCATCAGACCCAAACCAATCAGGATCAGCGGCTCGATGAGCGCGCTGAGACCCTTGACGCGTATTTCGTTTTCTTCGTCCATGAACTCCGAGACGTTTAGAAGAAGCGGGCCCAGTTGGCCGCTTTCTTCACCGTTCCGGATCGCCTCGATCACCGAAGGCCCGACCAGGTTGCTCTGTTCAAAGGTGCTGGAAAGCGATTCGCCGTTGCTGACCTGATGGGTCGCCCGCTCGACCATGTCGGCGTACTGGCGGTGACCGGCGGCGCCACGGACCAGGTTCAACGCCTCGAGCATCGACACGTTGCTATCCAGCAGGAGTCCCAGCAGACGCATGATCCGAGCGCTGATAAGTTCCCGGGCGATCCCACCGATCTTCGGAACCAGCAGGAGCCAGTCGTTGAGGAGGAGCTTGCCCTTGGCGCTGAGCGCCATCCATGCGCCGCCGCCGAGGAACGCGGCAAACAGCGGCGCGATGATCCACCAATAGGTGCGCAAGCCGTCGCTGAGGAACAGCATGACTTTCGTCGTGGGCGGCAGCTCGGCGTCGAGCGAACTGAACATCAACCCGAACCGGGGTACGACGAACACCAGCATCAGGATGACCACAGCAAAGGACAACACGATCAGCAGCAACGGGTAGGTCAGCGCACCGATGATCATCCGGCGCAGCTGCAGCTGTTTGCGGAGCATCACGACCAATCGCGACATCATGTTCTCAAGCGTGCCCGAGGCCTCGCCGGCCTCGACGACACCGATCATGACCGGGTCGAAGCTGTCGCCTTCCTGTCGCATCGCCTCACTCAGCGAAGCCCCCTGCTCAACGGATTGGTGAACGTTGTGCACGACCGCACGCTGAGCGGGATCGGGTGTTTGGCGCTCGATGGCGGCCAGCGCCTGCGCCAGCGGCGTGCCGGTCGAGATCAGGACCTGGACCTGGCGCGCAAAGGAGATCAGGAAACGCAACCGCTTGGTTCCGCTGCCGAGACCGCTGGCCTTGCCGGGCGTGATCGAAGCGAGCTGCTTGCCTTCAGCCAGTTCCTTGACCTTGACGACGAACAAACCGCGCCGACGGAGCATCTCCATCGCCTCGTTGGGGCCGGCGGCGTCCACGGTTTCCGTGACCGCCTGGCCGCCACTGTCGATCGCTTCGCAGGCCAGTCTCATGCCACGCTCCTTTCGACCGCGACGTCCTCTGCCCCGTCATCGTCTACGTGCGTGACCCGCAGGACCTCTTCGAGGTTCGTGTGACCCTCGATCGCGACCTGCACGCCTTCCTGTCTTAGCGTCCGGCCGCCGGCCCTCTGCCAGCCCTCACGGATCACGTGCGTCGGCGCCGCGCTGTGGATCAGCTTGCGCACCTCGGTGGTCACCTCCATGACCTCGTAGATGCCCTTGCGTCCGCGGTAGCCGCTGTTGTGGCACTGTTTGCAGCCCACGCCCTTGTGGAACGAGTGTCCCGAAAGCTCGGGGATCTCCGCGTCGACCAGGACGTTTTGTTCGGGGAAATACTTCGTCTCGCAACCGCCGCAGATCGTGCGGACCAGTCGCTGGGCGACGACGCCGTTGAGCGCGCTGGAAAGCAGGTACGGCTCGATGCCCATGTCGAGCATGCGGGCCACGGCGCCGGGCGCGTCGTTGGTGTGCAGCGTCGCGAGCACGAGGTGACCGGTCAACGCCGCCTGGACGGCGACGCGCGCCGTTTCCTCGTCGCGGATCTCACCGACCATGATCACGTCGGGGTCCTGGCGGAGAATGCTCCGCAGCGCGCGGGCGAACGTGAGTCCGACCGATTCGCTGACGGAGATCTGGTTGATCAGGTCGAGCTGATACTCGACGGGGTCTTCGACGGTCACGATGTTGCGGTCGGGGCTTCGCAACAGGTCCAGCGCCGAGTAGAGCGTGGTGGTCTTGCCGCTGCCGGTCGGGCCGGTCACGAGGACCAGGCCGTGCGGCTGAAGCAGCATGCGCTGAAACGCATTTAATGCCTCGTCACGGAAGCCCAGCTCCTCCATCTCCACGCGCAGGTTGTTCTTGTCAAGGATGCGCAGCACCAGCTTCTCACCCAGCAGGGTCGGGATGCTGCTGATGCGCAGGTCGATCTCGCGTCCCTCGGCCATGATGCGCACGCGGCCCTCCTGCGGCAGGCGCTTCTCGGCGATGTCCATCTTGCCGATCACCTTGATGCGCGACGAGATCGCGCTGTGCATGCCGGTCGGGGGTTTCATCAGGTCGCGCAGCTTGCCGTCGATGCGGTAGCGGATGCGCGTGCCGGTCTTGCTCGGTTCGACGTGAATGTCGCTGGCGCCGTCACGTATGGCGGTCAGCATCGCCACGTTGACGAGGTTGACGATCGGCGAGCCGTCGATCATGTGGTCCAGGTTGGTCGTGGACTGATCATCGACGGACTCACGCTCGACGACCTCCACGTCGCTCTCAGCGAGTGAAGTGAGGAACTCGTCAACGTCGACGTTGCCGGCGGCGTACTTCTTGATGAACTCGTGGATGTTCTCGCTGAGCGCGAGCACGGGCCGGATGCGGCAGTTGGTCAGTTGGCGTAAGCGATCGATGGCGGGCAGCGACTGCGGCTCGGCCATCGCGACGGTCATCGTGTCACGCACGCGGAACATCGGGATGGCTTCGAGTCGTTTGAGTTCGTCCTCACCGATCTGCTTGAACAGGGCCGGATCGATCAGGCCGTGCCGGAGGTGGCAGCCGGGCAAGCCAAGACGGCGTGCGAGCGCCTGCACCAGCGTGGTCGCGGTAATGACGCCCTGGTCGACGAGATACTCGCCGAGCATCTTGCCGCTGGCGCGGTGGCTGGCCAACGCGCGGTTCAGCTCTTCACTGGTGAGAGCGCCGTGCTCCACCAGGGCTTCACCGAGTCGAACTGGGCGAGGGCCTGTCACAGGAAGCTCCTGACCGCGCTGCTGGCGTCTTCGTACTGCTCCACGTGCTCAGCCAACGCCGTGAGTTCGAGCACCTCGCGCAGGGTCTCGTTCGTGCCGCACAGACACAGGCCCTGGCCGGATTCGTTGAGGATTTCCGACAGGTCCAAGATGGCCTCAAGGCCCTTGCTGTCGGCGAAGCTGATCTTGGATGCATCCACGACGACGCGCCCCATGCGCTCACGAGCCAGCGTGCTCATGCGCTCAAGGAACACCTCCGCGTCGCTGTCGGTCAGGGGGCCGTTGACTTTGACAACCATGACCGCGCCGTGCTGCTGTTCGACCAGCTTCATGCGCCAACCTCCGCGTGGTGCGAGATCGGCAGGGTCATCGAGAACGTGCTGCCCTGGTTGAGCTGAGACTGCACGGTGATGTCACCGCCGTGCAGGCGTACGACTTCGCGGCTGAGCGCCAGGCCCAGGCCGGTGCCGGTGATCTGCGTCACACGCTTGTCCTTGGCGCGGTAGAACTTGTCGAAGATTTTGGGCAGGTCGTCCTCGGAGACGCCGATGCCGGTGTCCTGGAAGTCGACACGGACCAGTCCGTCCTCGTTGCTGACCAGCACGCGTACAACGCCGCCTTCGGGCGTGTACTTCATCGCGTTGCCGAGCAGGTTAGCCAGCGTCGCGGCGAGTTTCTCGCGGTCGCCGTACAGGACGGGGATCTTGGCCGGCAGGGAGAACGACAGATCGATGTTGTGTTCTGTAGCCTGCGGCTCGAAGTCGTCTTCGAGCTTGTTGAGGATGACCTGCAGATCGACATCGTCGCGCTTGAGTTCTCTGCCGCCGGACTCGACCTCGGATACCGAGAGCATGTCCTGGATCAGGCGATCCAGACGCAGGACCTCTTCGTTGATGATGTTCAGGCACTCGGTGACGCGGCCCTCGTTGTTGACACCGTCGTCGATAGCGGTCTCCACGTAGGCGCGGATGTTGGTCAGGGGCGTGCGCAGCTCGTGGGTGGCGTGGGCGACGAAGGAGTGTCGCGCCATTTCGGCCTCGCGCTGCTGGGTGATGTCCTCGATGATCAACATCGCCGCGGCCTCGTCGCCGGATCGCACGGGGCGGACGATGTATCGCAGAACACTCACGCCGTGCGGATCGGTGCGCTGTTCCTCGTGGATCACGCGCCGGACCCGCTGACCGGAGACGATCCCCTCGATACCCTGCAAGACGGGTTCGATGCTCGTGTGTTCGGCGATCGATTGGCCGACCATCTGCTGGCGGTCGTGACCGAGGTAATTCGCGGCGGCGCCGTTGAGGTATTCGATCTGCTTGTTCTGTGAGATGAGCATCATGCCCTGCGGCAGCGCATCACAGGCCAGGCTCAGATCGCCGGCGTTCGTGCCGCCGCCCTCGACGGTTCGGACCGTGCGATCCAACATCTGCACGTGACGCTGACGCTCGATCTCGTCGATCAGGTGGTTCCAGACGGACGCTTCGACACCCAGGCCCTCGTTGATCTTCAGGGCGTTGTAATCGGATTCGCCCTGCTCGATGGCTTGCAGGCACTCCCGCACCACGCCGATCGCACGCACACGATTGAGCAGTTGGCGATAGGTCAACAAAATCGCGGTCATGGCGAGCACGAAGATGAGACCGACACCCAACCAGTGAGACTGTGCCAGCGTCTCGGCGGGGCGCGTGGCCCAGCCGACCTGCAACTCTGTCCCGCCGTCGGTCGTCCCGATGGTGAGTGTCTCGATGTGGGTGTAGCCTTCGGTTTCGTCTTCACCGGGCCAGCTACCCGCCGTGAACACCGCCTGACCGGCACGGCGAACACGCACACACTGCACGAGGCCTTGGTCAACCGCGTTCTGCGCCAGTGCCTGATAGGCGTCTTGATCGCCGTTGATCAGCGTGGTGCGACCGGCGTGAGCCAGGATCTGCACCGATGCGTCGCCCCGGTGCCGTTGGATCTCAGCGATCGTGTCGCGACTGCTACGCGAGTTCCACCAGACCAGCGCAACCAGTGAGATCACCGTAATAAGGATGATCGTCAGCCAGGCCAGGGCAACGAGTGATTCGCCCTGCCGCATCATCCTTCCCGAGATATTCATCGTTTTGGAAGACAACTGTCTCCTCCCCTGCATACAAATAGAACCCGAGGCGCAATACGCCTCTATGGGTGTATCGAGCCATCGCACCGCGAACTGAAGGGAATCCCCGCGAGAATTGGCCCGCCTCATTCCCCGAAAAAATGCCATAAATTATTGATATAAATCTACATATAAAAATCAATAGGCGCGTGTTGCCCCATGGCATGCCGCCAGATGTCGCGTGGGGTTTGTCCGCGTGTGCCAAGTCAGGTTTTCGGACCTGTTGACAGGGATTGGGTGCGTGCACCCCGAGTTCATCGTGATCGCAAGCACAACCAGAGAAGCCACTTAGAACCCCAAGGCATATGAGACGTGAAAAGAGGACATGGGTCGATCATTCCGAGCAGCGCATGCCAAAGATTGATGTGGTTCTTCTTGCAACTGTCGTGACGTCACCAATAATAGTGAATTGCAAATCAGTGCCTTACATGCACCCATGGTCGGGAACTCATGTCAAATCAGCGTCGTTATAACATCAAGATTTACAACCGAACGTGCATGTCATACGGCCGCGACCTGATGGTTGGGCTGAGGCTGTTCGCGGATTCACTGGACCAGGAGGAGCTTTGGATCATTGCCTCCAAAGACCCGTTGGACTTCGACCTGCAGGAACTCTTAGACGATCAACCCGACGGGATCATCTCGCAGGCTTTTGACGAATCCGTTCAATCGATGATCAATGAAACAGGAATTCCATGGGTCAACGTGGGCAGGCGGTCTGAGCAGTACGACTCGATAACAATCTGTAACGACGATGAAGCGATCGGTCGGATCGCCGCCGAGGACCTTCTGGAACGCGGGATCACGCACTTCGGATACATCGACAACGGCCATTGCTATTCGACGCGGCGTTACGAGGGTTTTCGTGACCGTCTGCAGGCCGATGGATTGAGTTGTGTGCGACTGGAAATCTGTCGGACCATTTTCCATAAGGGGCGCAACGATGAAATACAAAAAGCCATTCACGACACCGCGGATTGGCTTCGACACCTGACCACGCCTTGCGGTATCCTGATCTGCAACGACCATTTCGCCGCGGTCACACATCAAGCCTGTCGGGTGGCGGGGATCAATATTCCCTATGAAATAGCGATTATCGGTGTCGACAACGACACGGCGATTTGTGAGTCGTACTCTCCGAGTCTATCGAGCATTCAGACCGATGCCGTGCGAGTCGGCAGAGAGGCGGGCGCCTTTCTCAAGGCGCGATTTAACGATGACTCGCTCGAACCCAAACAGATGATCGTCCCGCCAAGCGGCCTGATCACAAGAGCGTCCTCGAGCCTGACATCGACGTACTCGCCCGAGATCCAAAAGGCTCTGCGCTATATAAGAGAACACGCGTCGAGAAGCATTACGGTGCAGCATGTCGCCCAGGAACTCGGCATCTCGCGCAGACAGTTGGAATTGCGTTTCCGGGATGAAATCGGTTCGACTCCCGCGATGGTGCTGCGTCGGACTCGCATCGAGTCTGCCAAGGAGCTGCTGAGAAAAACGGACCTCACGATGCAGCAGATCGTCAAGGGGGTGGGCCTGAAGGATACCAATCGTTTTTCGCGACACTTTGAGATCGCTGTGGGGATGCGGCCGCAAACTTACCGTCAGAAGTTTCGCCCCTGAAGCTTCGACCCAATAAAGGTCAGAACTAGCCGGTTCTAATAAGAGTCCGGTTCCCAAAAAAACTGTATCCGCGCTGTGGATCAATGCATGAACCGCCATTGAGGGTTGCTGTTTGCGCGGAGGACTTTTTGCTAAGACGCTGGACCTGAGCCATACAGTCACCTCTTCTGACCTGTAAGCGTTGTTATTCGATGCTTATCAGCCCTTTATGTCGTAAGGTCAAAGTTTTACGCGGCATAGCCGATGGCCGGGGCTTGTGTTGACGGCTTGTCATCACGCTTACCCGGTACGGATTAATCCTGATCGATGTCTTCTTCGTCTGTTTCAGCATTGACCCGGTCACTGCTCCCATTGTGTCGGGGTGTCAGGCCATCTCGCCAAGCCGTCAGGTGACGCCAGATGAAACCGCCGAACACGATGACAAACGCCAAGCCGACGTACAAACCACCGAGCCAGGGCATGTCGCGGGACACGCCGACCGGCAGCGGCGCCGAGGCGTTGAACCGGACACGCATCGGGGCGTTCTCTTCGACCTGCAACGGTCGCTGGAACTCGATTACGCGGCCGCGAAGCGGCACGTCGATCGAGAGCTGGGCCCATTGGCCGACGGCTTGGTCCTGCACCTCCACCAATCGACGGGTGATGATCTTGAGGTTGTCGTTGTCGGCCTGGCTGAGCGTGCCGAAGACGCGATCGACCTGTTGCTGGCTGTAGTTGTCGCCGAGATCGTTGTCGCCGGGCTGGCCCGCCGATTCCTTGCCGTAGCGCAGGCGGTCGCGCGTGCCGACCAGGCCCACCATGGCCTGCTGCGTGCGCAGGTTGTGCAGATCGACGCGGATGTCCTCGTTGAGGTCCTGCCGCATGGTGGAGTTGTTCAGCGCCTGTTCGAGCAGATTGCGGGCCTCGTACTGTCGGCCCTCGAGCGCGAAGCGGTTGCCGAGCTGTTGTTGCTGCTGGGCGAGGTCCAGGTCGCGTCGGTTGGCACGCAAGACGTTCTGGTGGTAACGACGCACGTCGTACTGCGCGAGGATGGTCTGATCGACCGTCTCACGATTGACCGAGAGCGTGCCGTCGAAGCCGCTGTACGCGTACCCGTCCGGCACAAATATCAGCCAACGGATGTCCCGCAGGGGCAGATCGAACGACGGCCCCTGCAGGCTCTGTGTTGCGGCCCATCGATTGACGCCGGTGTTGTGGATGTAGATCAGCTCGATGTCAACGGGCAGCTCACCCAGCGCCGCCTGGGCCAGGGGGATCAGCAGCACAGCCTTGCCCGCTTCGCTGCGATGACTGGGCGCGACGCTCTGGTGATTGACGCTCAGCGACCAGATCCGCGCGCCATCGGGCAGGCGGGCCTCGAGCAGGCGTTTGGAACCCACACGCAGACGCATGCGGACGCGGTTGATGCTCTGGCCGTTCTCGGTGATGACCGTCTGGACCTCGGCGAACTCCACGCTGGCTTCCAGTTGCTCGGCGGATTCGAGCCGTCTGACCCTCATCGACAGGTCGTAGCGCGGCGTCGGACTCACGTAGCAGTACGCAGCCCCAGACAGATCACCGGCGAGGAAATACCCGGGGATGTTGCGCGGCTCGGCGGGGCGAAGCGTGTCACCCATATGGCCCGGAGCCAGTTCGTAGCGATCGCTCTTGTTGATGACCACGTGGCCGCGTTGTCGATCGGTGTTCAGCGCGATAACCGGTTCGAGTGTGACCGTTTCGCTGGCGCGCTCGTGCCGCGATTCGTAGCGGAGTGTCAGGGGGTACGGTTGATCGAACCACTTACCGGTTAGCTCGACACGCCAATGGCCGGGCGCGACCTGCTGGCGACGGGCGATGTTGGGACCAAGAATCTGCAATCCCGTCGCGCCGGTGGGGAGCTTGAGCTCGAAGAACTTGGTGCCGGCGTTTTGCAGCTTGTAACGCAGGTGGTGCGTGTGCCGCACGACGCCTTCGCCGACATCCGCGACGTGCAGGTACTCGGCGGTGATCAGCGGGGCGACCACCTCGGACTCGAGCACCAGCCTCCAGTCCGGCTGAAGGATCTTGTAAACGAGCGTGCCGGGTTGACGGATGCCCAGGTCCGCGGCGCGCAGCTCGCTGACGCCGTGTCGCTCGAGCACGGCAAGCGAGACCCCGCGCACCGCCGACAACACGACGCGGCCGGTGTGCTTGATCGCGCCGACGACCTGCACACGCGGCACCTCGATCTGCCGCGGCAGTTCCGCTTCGGATCGGCTGAGCGTGAGATTCAGCGTCACCCGGCCGGTGAGCTTGTGACGGAAGTGAACGATCACGCTGCGATACCCGTCGACCACGGCTTCGTCCCAGTGGCTGACGTGATCGGCGGTGAGTGTGTCGATGTCAAACGATTCGGGGATGCGCAGCTCGGTGGAGAACTTGCCCGCCTTGGCGATGTCGATCGTGATCTGGCCGTTGTAGGTCAGCCGATCGTCGGAGACGGTGAAGCTGGCGTTTTCCAGGGCGCGCAGCTCGGGTTTCACGGCGTTCATCTTGACGGCAATCGTTTCGATCGGGTCGTCGGCGCGGAAAGCGTGTCGCACGGCGGGGTTTTGGCCGAACGCCTTGAGCAGGTCGGCGGTGGTGCGCGCAAAGTCATCGACGTTGATGCGCCCATCGCGCCGGTCGACCTCGATGTAGACCGTGTTTGATGAGACCAGTCCCACAGACGCCTGGCTACGCGTGGCGTCGGCGATGCCCAGCCCCCCTACCGTTGCGGTGTGCGGCAGCGCGTCGAGCGAGACCTGTGTGACAAAGGTCATGCGGTAGTCCCCGGCGACGGGCCGATTGAGTTTCACGACCAGCTCGCGGCTGTCCGGCTCGTACCGCCAGGCGCCCAGGTGCGGCGCCTGCACGCTGGTCACCGTGATCCCGGTCGGCAGCGTGACCCGCAGGTCCTGCACGACGCCCTGGGCGATCTGCAGGTCGACGCGGTGTCGGCCCTCGATCAGACCCGTGTCGAAGCGGTACAGACTCACGGCCTGACTGTAGAAAACGGTGTCTTCCTGTTCGCGTTGGCGCTCGCGCGGACGCCAGGCAAACGCGGCGTGGTTCGTCGGGCCGAAGCTCGCCGTCGCGACGGTCTTCTCGCTGACTTCTCGTGTGTCCAAACGGACCGCGGTCGGTGAAGTCAGCTCGATGTTGGTGTCAGGCACGACCAGCGTCACGCGGTTCGATAGCGCCACCGGTAAGGGCAGGACCAATTGACGCAGCCGATCGTCACCCGCGACGGGCAACGGCGTGATCCATTTCGTTTGAATCTCGTACTTGCCTTTCTTCAGGACGCGGACCACGTAGGCGTTGCTCATGCGTTCGATGCGGATGTTGGAGGTCGGCTCATCGGTCGACAGCAACACCGCCCGCTGATCGAGGACCGGAATCATCATCGGCTTGTCCGCCCAGATCACCAGGTCCATCTGCACGGTCAGGCTGTCGCGATCGGCGGTCAGGTGTGCCTCGACACGTTCGATTACGGGTTGCTCCTGCACCGGATCGACCCAGGCGGACTCGACACACCCGGTGATCGAGATGGATAGCAAGACTGCGACCGCCACGGCTGATCCCGACGGCGCATGGATCATCACCCACACCACCGCGCGCCAGAGATACGCACCGAGCAATACGACGGGGATGACCGCCGTGAGAAGCAGCGCCAGCCACATCGAAGCCAACGGGAACTGCGCCAGGAAGATCATCAAACCGATCAACGCGGCAGCCAACAATCCCGTGCGCAGCACTCCGAGTAACCAGGACTGTCTTTGACGATTAGCGCGCGTGATCAGCGCCGCCAGAACCAGGCTTACCACAACCCCCACGGGGATGAAGATTGAGCGGAGCGCGGTGGCGTGCTCACGCCACTTCGGGACGACGCGTAGCACAACGCTGAGGGGGCCGTCCTGCTGGGCACCTTCGCCGCCCGCCTTGGCGACCTGTGTAAACGCGGCCTGCGTGCTCGTGGGTACCCCTTCCAGCGCGATCGTGCCGTACGCAACGCTGCCGGTGGTCTGCAATTCGCTGGCTGCGTAAACACCAAGCCCCGCGACGGCGAGCAGAACCCCCACGATCAGCACATCCGCCAGGTAGCGCCTGCGAAACACCGCAACGAGAAGGATCGTCGCCAGCCACGTCAGGCTGTAGGCGATCGAGGCCGCCGAATCCAACACGCCGTTCCAGGCCGTGGACCACGCCTCGGCAACGCGTGCACCGATCCAGGCCATGTCCAATCGACCGGCCGGTCCGGAGGTAGAGACCATGTTGCCGCCTGTCGGCTGGATCGACCAGTTGTCGGGAACGGTGATGCGCCAGTCGGCGAAGGTGGCCGGGACGTGGGTATAGGGTGTTTGCAGTTGCAATTTCCCGCCGATGCCGAGCGTGCCGTTACGCTGCGAGAGTTCGAGCTCGATCATGATCGGTTCGTTGGGGTTCTGGTTGCGCATGAGGGGGATCATGAGCAGATCGGGATTGGCTTCGTCGGCTGCCGCGGCGATGCGCTGACGTTCGATGACGCGCCCCTGCTGGTCAAGCGTGATCCGGTTGACGCGCAGCACGCGTGACTCGGTCGGCTTGATCAGCTTGAGGAACTGCCGCGAGGTGTTCTTGACGTTGTAGACGATGCGGGTGATGGATTCGGTCTCACCGCTGTCTCGCACGGCCAGGTCGGTGCGGATGTCCATCATCTCGACCACCACGTCGAGCAACTCCACGCGGTCGTACGGCCGAACCGTCAGGCTGGTTCCTTGCGGCCGGGTGGCGTACTTGAAGCAGCGCAGGATGGGCGCGTGCGACAGGAGTCGATAATTGGCGGGGACCTCTTCACGCTCGATCTGAAGCAGACTGTCGTTGGCCTGCGGCTCAGCCAGCGACAGGTCGAGGTTGAGGTGTGAGGTCACCAGCACGTAGCCCGACTGTCGTTCGACACCGTTGCAACGCAGTGCGCCGATCGTGATCGGCGTCTCGTCGTATCGCTGGTTGAAGGTCAGCGCGATGTTGTAGTCGCCGATGACCTTACGGTTCAGCTTGACCGTCCAGACGTTGCCCTCGCGCTTCTTGCGGGCGATGTCCTTGCCGACGAACTCCAGCCCGCGCAGTCCTTCGGGCACGGTGAACGCCAGCTCATCGACCGGGGAGCCGGTGATGAAGTAATTGACCACGAACGAGCCGTAGGCGATGTCTTCGCCGAGCGTGACCAGGTGAAAAGCCTCGGCGACAATACCGGCGGTTTGGCGCGTGGCGCGCAGCTTGAGCGACCAGTCGGTGTCGCGGAAGCGATAGGCGTACTGCGCATCGGGCACGCGCATCGGCACGGAGCCGGTGTGCACACTCTTGAGCTTGTCCTCATCGCTGGCCTCGGCCAGTTCCAGGCGCACGCCCTGCTCGGCGGTGACCACCGCGTACCCACGCTGCGTCTTGGCGCCGCGCACGACGAGCGGCTTGACGACCTGGTCAACACCCAGCGGCGTTCGCCCCATCTCCAGGCGCAACGCGATCATCGTGTTGCCGATGACCGGTTCGGCGAACTGGATCTCCACGCGCTTGGGCCCGTCGTCGCCGGCGCCGGCGAACACGCGGTAATCGGTCAGGAGCGAGCCGGACACGTCGGCGACGTTGAAGCCACGCGGCGTGTCGATCGTGAGCGTGCGAACCGGTGCGTCGCGGACTTCCAAGGAGAGTTCTGCGTTGATCTGCAGGTCGTCTTCCTTCATGTCGACCACGAGGCGTTGGGTGACGTCGTAGCTGGGCACGATGTCCGCCAGCGACAATCGCATCTGGAACGGCATCGACGCGAACGCGTAGCTGAACGCCTTGGCACCGGGAACGGGTCGGGGCAGGTCGCGGCTGAGCAGGACGCGGGGGAAGCCGCTGTTATCGATCTGGCTCAGTCCGGTCGAGCGGATGACGCGCAGCGCGATCGCGCTGTCGGTACCGACCATGATGTTGCCGCGCGTGTGGATGTCGATCGGATGGATCACCGGCAGGTTCATCTCGGCGGGGAAAGCGGGCAGGACCGACTCGGCGACCAACTGTAAAACGTATCGACCGGTCTGCTCGCGATTGAGCGCCACGGTCAGCGTGCGTTCGTCACCGGAGCCGGTGACCGTCCAGTCGCGGATGAACGGGCCGCGCACCTGGGTGATGCTCAGGTCGGCCGGGACACGGAAGCACAGCTCGCTGAGCTTGCCCTGCGAGATGTCGACGAGATACAGCGCGTCCTGTCGCATCGATCCGGACAGGACGTGGGCTACGACGTTGGCTTCTATCGTCGCCACCAGTTCCGCGTCGAGCGCCTGCACCTGCGGCTTCCACCGCACGACGAAGGGCTTACCCGGTCCGAGGATGGCGCTGAGCGTGAGCTGTTCGTCGGTGACCGCGCGGTCGATCCGCATCGCGTCGGGGAACAGGACCTGCAGGTCGGTGCGGTCGGCGGAGACCGACAGCCGGCGCAGCTGTGAGGCGGGCACATCGAAGCGCGCCTCGCGCCACACGCCGTTTTCCAGCGGCGTCGGCCGAACGGAGAACGCGGCCCGGATGTGGCGCGCGCCCTTCTTGTTCATGCTCAGCACGTACGCCCGCTGCTGCGGGTCGTAACCGAGCCGATGATCGGCGCCGGTGACCTCGATCGATTGGAGCACGGCGTCTCCGCGAATCAACGGGAATCGCCGCGCGGTCTGTGTCGTTTCCACGTCGAACTCGATGACGAAGTCGATGTTCGTGCCGTCGATCGAGCCGTTGACCAACAGCTCGCGTATCTTCACGCCCTCCATCGGATCGGGCGCGGCGGGCGATTCTTCAGCCGCGGCCTGTCGGGCCATCGCGGGCAAGGCGGCAGACAGCACAAGCAACGTCATGAGCACGATGCGTCGAGACATGATTCGGTCCTTTCGGATGTCTGGGCGTGTCCGGTTAGGGCGCCCGGTCGAGATTGTTCGCCTGGCGCACCAGGTCGCGCAGCTCGGCGATGCGATCGTCCAGCGGCAGCTCCGCGTGGACCTGATCTACGACGCGTGAGACGTCGTCAAAGTTCCCGTCGCGTGCGTGGGGTGATTCGCGGAGGAGTTCTGCGAACTGCGCCACCGCCGCGGCGAGATAGAAACGCGGACGCTCGGCGATCGCGGTCTCGCGCACCGCGTCGTTAGCGATCGTGTGTGCGATCTCTTCGACCTTCTCGTTGTCCGCGTTCCGATAACGCACGTAGACCGTACCGATGGTCGGCGGGTCGCCCGCGGGCCGGTCGGAAGGATACAGCTCCAGCTCGTACAGCGCGGTGGCGGCCTGACCGGAGCCGACCTCGCCGGCGTCAACGGCGTCGTTTCGGAAGTCCTTGTCGGCGATGTCGCGGTTCTCGTAGCCGATCAGACGGTAGCGGCGGACACGGGTGGTGTTGAACTCCACCTGGATCTTCGCGTCCTTGGCGATGGTCTGGAGGTTGGCGTCCATGTTGTCGACGAATTGCCGGCGGGCTTCCTTTTCGCTGTCGAAGAACAGGTAGTTGCCGTCG
>JANQJT010000008.1 GCA_028281485.1 Phycisphaeraceae bacterium | reverse complement strand
CCTCCATCACCAAGCCCCCCAGCGCCGAACTCCGCCCCGACCAGAAAGACACCGACTCGCTGCCGCCTTACGAGGTGCTCGACGAGATCATCGACCGCTACGTCGAGCGCGAGCAGTCCGCCGGTCAGATCATTACGGAAACAAGCTTTGATGCGGACACCGTCAACCGCTTTGTTCGCCTGATCGATCGCAACGAGTACAAGCGCAAGCAGACGCCGCCCGGCCTGAAGATCACCGGCCGCGCATTCGGCTTCGGCCGCCGCATGCCCATCGCCCAGCGCTTCGATCCGTCTTAATCTACCCATTTGTTTAGCCGCGACCCGAAGGGGAGCGCGTTGGTATAATCCAAGCATGATCCGGGCATATCACGTGGTTATAGGCATGTATGGGTTTTGGCTACCAAATGATCCTCGCGGATCATGGTCAGATTTTGTAGGTTCTTGGGAGTTACTGCGATACGGAAGAGCAACAACGGTTAATGTTCGTCGCTCACTTGCAAATGAACTATGCGATCACTATCAACGCAAGAAGGCAAAGCAGAAATTAAAGTATCCCGCGGTTCGTGTTTCCGGGCTTCAAGCAAAGGCGATAGGCCTCGGGTTCTCAGATCACGTATCAAAGGGTCGAACACAAGTTTGTGCTTGTGCAATCTTGCCTGAACACATTCATCTCGTCATCGCCCGTCGCGACATATCTGTTGAGCGTGTGGTGAATAATCTCAAAGGCTCAGCAACCATTCGCCTTAATGCAGATTGCATTCATCCTCAAATCAAACATCAAGGAACAATGCGTCGGCCACCTAGAGCATTTTCAAGAGGGTGTTGGAAGGTTTATTTAAACAACACATCAGATGTTGAGCGTGCGATCAAATATGTGCAAGACAATCCTCCGAAAGAGGGGAAGCCCTCACAAAAGTGGTCATTCGTATCGCGATACGTCGAATGATACGCGCTCCCCTTCGGGTCGCGGCTAAACACGTGAACACATCAATATGAGCAGGTAGGGCGGTCAGACCCCTGCGCCGATCGGCGCCAAGATGTCCAGCACCATGTCGGCGCACGCCTTCCACGTGAAGCTGCGCGCGTCGGCCAGGCACGCCCGCCTGTCGAGATCCAGACACTTCAGCGCCGCGGTCTCCAGGTCATCGTGCAGGCAGCCGGTGACGCCCTCGTGCACCACGTCGATCGGCCCGGTCACCGGGTACGCCGCAACCGGCAGGCCGCACGCCATCGCCTCGATCATCACCACGCCGAACGTGTCGGTCAGCGACGGGAATACGAAAACGTCCCCGCCCGCCACGTGGCGCGCCAGGTCTTCACCCGTCTTGAAGCCCACGAAGCGCACGTGCGGGTATTGCCGCTCGATCTCCGCCCGGGCCGGCCCGTCGCCGATCACCACCATCGAGCCCGGCAGCTCCATCGACAAGAACGCCCCGATGTTCTTCTCCGGCGCCACGCGACCGCAGTAGACAAAGATGGGCCGCGGCAGATCGGGATACGGATCGGGCCCGTCGGCGTACGGATGGAACATCGCGTGATTCACACCGCGCGTCCATGCCACGACCTTCTCCCCGTCGAAGCCGTTGGCGATCAGCTCGTTGCGCATCGAAGGCGTGGGCACCAGCGTCCGCTCGGCCGGGCCGTGAAACCACCGCATGAAGCGGTACGTCAGGTGCGCGGGGATCTCGAAGTATTCCTGCAGGTACTCGGGGAACTTGGTGTGATAGCTCGTGGTGAAGGGTAGGCCGTGGCAGCGACACCAGCCTCGCGCCGCCAGGCCTAATGGTCCTTCCGTCGGCAGGTGCACCGCGTCGGGCTGCATCTGACTCAACATGCGTCTGAGCTTGCGGCGGGGCGCGATCGCCAGCCGAATCTCAGGGTATTTCGGGGCCTCGAACGTCCGAAACAGGCCCGGGTGAATCACCTCGATGTCATGGCCCGCGGCGGTCAGCTCGTCGCAGACGTGCGACCAGGTCGTGACCACACCGTTGATCTGCGGAAACCAGGCATCGGTGACTAATGCGATCTTCATGAGTCGGGCGGTAAGTTAGCCGATCGTTGTGAGCGTGTTGCGATCAGAGTGTTAAAGGTTGATTAAGCCTATAAATTGTCACGACTTAGCTCTTAACTTACAATACGGTTTTCGCGGAGAAAGAGCCATTCGACCCGGGTCTGTGAAAGCGGGCTCGCAGGAGATTCAGACATGCTGCCGCACGAGCCACCGCGCACGCCCCCCACGGGCTTTCTTTACTTTCCACCGTTCCGCATACAGGGCTACTCCATCGCCGGCGAAGAGACCGCGATCCAGGTGCCCGAGCTCGATGTCTGTTTCGACATCGGCCGCTGCCCACGCCTCGCGCTGAACAGCAACAACATCGCGCTCACGCACGGTCACATGGACCACGCCGCCGGACTCGCCTACTACTTCTCACAACGACACTTCCAGGGCATGGGCACCGGCACCGTCCTCTGTCACCCCTCCCTCGAAAAGCCCATCCACAATCTCATGGCCGCCTGGATCGACATCGAAGCCCAGCGCACCCCCTACAAGGTCATCCCCCTCGATCCCGACCAAAAAAACGCGCCCAACGAGTTCGAGGTGAAGAACACCATCTTCTGCCGCGCCTTCAGCACGATCCATACCGTCCCCTCGCTCGGCTTTGCGCTGATCGAAAAACGCTCCAAGCTCAAGGAAGAATACGTCGGCCTGCCACAGCCCAAGCTCGTCGAACTCAAAGAATCCGGCCAGGACATCACCTACATCAAGGAGATCCCGCTGGTCACCTTCATGGGCGACACCAGCCCCGGCGAACACTTCGATCGCCCCGAGGTCACCGATGCCCAGGTGCTCATCACCGAGTGCACCTTCCTCGAGCGCGACCACCGCGACCGCGCCCGCATCGGTCGCCACCTGCACCTCTCGGACATCGTCAGCCTCCTGCCCCAGCTCAACAACGAGGCCATCGTCCTGACCCACCTGTCGCGCCGCACCTTCATCGGCGACGCCCGCGACGCGATCCGCAACGCCATCCCCGAAGACCAGCAGCCGCGCATCCACCTGCTGATGGACTCCCGCACCAACCGCGCCCGCTACGACCAGCAGTGCTCCGAGGCCGCCGCCGAAGCGAACTAAACCGCCGCGACGACTCGGCTTACTTGTCCGAACCGGCAACCTGCCTATACTAGGCGGCACCTCACCCCCGGTGGTGGCACACCGGAAAACACATCTGACGAGGAGGCCAGACATGCCGAAATATACAACGGCGGACATCCGTAACATTGCGCTTGTGGGTCACGGCGGAGCGGGCAAGACATCGCTCGTCGAGGCCCTGCTTCACGATTCCGGCGCCATCGGACACATCGGCGAGGTCGAAAAGGGCAACACCGTCTGCGACCACGAAGCCGAAGAAAAACACCACGGCCACTCCCTCACCTCGGCCGTCGTCCACACCGACTTCCACGGCAAACACATCAACCTCATCGACACCCCCGGCTACCCCGACTTCATGGGCCACGCCCTCAGCGTCCTGCCCGCCGTCGAGACCGTCGCCGTCGTGATCGACGCCACCGCCGGCATCGAGATGATGACACGGCGCATGATGGAACGCGCCGCCGACCGCAAGCTCTGCCGCATGATCATCGTCAACAAGATCGACGCCGAGAACATCGATCTGCCCAACCTCGTCGAGCAGGTCCGCGAGTCCTTCGGCACCGAGTGCCTCCCGATCAACCTGCCGTGCAACGGCGGCACTGACGTCGTTGACGTCTTCGATCACGAGTCCGGCGACACCGACTTCTCCGCCGCCGCCGACGCGCACACCGCCATCGTCGATCAGATCGTCGAGGTCGACGAAGAGCTCGCCATGAAGTACCTCGACGGCGAAACCGTCAGCCCCGAAGAGCTGCACACCGCCTTCGAGGCCTCCTTACGCTCCGGCCACCTCGTGCCGATCCTCTTCGCCTCGGCCAAGACGCAGGCCGGCATCAAGGACATGCTGCACATCTTCGAGGGCCTCGCCCCCAACCCCCTCGAAGGCAACCCGCGCCCGTTCATCCGCGGCGAGGGCGACGACGGCGAAGCCTTCCACGCCACCGCCGACGCCAACGACCACGCGCTGGCCCACGCCTTCAAGATCACCGTCGACCCCTTCGTCGGCCGACTCAGCATCTTCCGCATCCACCAGGGCACGATCACCAAGGACACCCAGCTGTACATCGGCAACGCCAAGAAGCCCTTCAAGGTCGGCCACCTGTTCAAGCTGCAGGGCAAGGACCACGTCGAGGTCGACGCCGGCATCCCCGGCGACATCTGCGCCGTGGCCAAGATCGAAGACATCACCTTCGACAGCGTCCTGCACGACTCACACGACGAAGACCACATCCACCTCAAGAGCCTCGACTTCCCCATGCCCATGCACGGCCTGGCCATCACCGCCAAGAGCCGCGGCGACGAGCAGAAGATCGCCAAGGCCCTGCACGCCATCGATTCCGAAGACGCCTGCTTCCGGATCGAACGCAACGCCGTCACCCACGAGACCGTCATCCGCGGCCTGGGCGACCTGCACATGCGCATCATCCTCGAGAAGATGAAAGAGCGCTACAACGTCGAGGTCGACACCGCGCCGCCCAAGATCGCTTACCGCGAGACCGTCAGCACACCGGCCGAGGGGCACCACCGCCACAAGAAACAGTCCGGCGGCGCCGGTCAGTTCGGTGAGGTCTACCTCCGCATCGAGCCGCTCGAACGCGGCACCGGCTTCGAGTTCTCCAACGACATCTTCGGCGGCTCCATCCCCGGTCAGTTCCTCCCGGCCATCGAGAAGGGCATCCGCGCCGTGCTGACCGAGGGCGCCATCGCCGGCTACCCCCTGCAGGACGTGAAGGTCAGCGTCTACGACGGCAAGCACCACCCGGTCGACAGCAAGGAAGTCGCCTTCGTCACCGCCGGCAAGCGCGCCTTCATCGACGCGGTCAGCAAGGCCAAGCCCGTGCTGCTCGAGCCGATCGTCGACCTGGAGATCACCGTGCCCGACGCCAACATGGGCGACATCGCCGGCGACCTGTCCGGCAAGCGCGGCCGCATCCAGGGCCAGGACTCCGTGCCCGGCGGCATGATCTCCATCAAGGCCCAGGCCCCCCTCGCCGAGCTCGGCAACTACCAGTCGCAGATCAAGTCCGTCACCGGCGGTCAGGGCTCCTACTCCATGGAGTTCAGCCACTACGAGCCCGTGCCCCCCAACGTCCAGCAGCAGATCGTCGCCCAGTACAAGCCCAAGGTAGAGGAAGACTGAGTACGTTCTTCAACACGCTACCCCCAAGGTCCGCTTCGGCGGGCCTTTTTCGTGCGCGCATCCCTCTCACAACGAATCGGTTACCATAGGCCCATGGACTTCTCATTCTTCAGCGCCCCCCAGTGGTACTTCGCCCTGACCGTGGCCCTGTTCGGCCTGCTGTTCCGCGCCTACACCGTCTACAAGATGGCGATGAAAGAACGCGCGGGACAACCACCCCGCAACAACCCCGCCGCCTTCATGAGCATGGTCCCCACCGCCATGGCCACCGTCTACGCCTTCTTCATCGGCTCGGAAAACAACCAGGGCCGACTCAACTTCGCCTCCGGCCTCTGCATGGTCATCATCTGCATGGGCATCTACGCCCTCGCCGTGATCATCATGAAGTCCAAGCTCGACACCGACTAGAGCGGATCTCCTGTCACCGTAACGTTTCTCCTACGAGCCGCGACCGTGAGGGAGCGGTTGGCAGAACTTATTTAATAGCCCCCGGCTATGTGGCTAAATAGTTAACCGCTTACTGACGTGCGCGGCTCGTCGGAACGAGACAACAAAAGTTGAGGCGCTCTAGCCACGCCCAATCACGACACACCGGCATCGCCCACATGCGGACCCGCTCCGACCGCGATATCATGTGACTCACTTCGGCCCGCTCGGGCATCCGTTCAGTGAGGCGCACACATGACCACCTTTCTCATCGCCGTCGGCGCGTTTGTCGGTTACATCATCGCTTACCGCACGTACGGTCGATGGCTGGCACGGCGCATCTTCCGCCTCGATCCGCACGCCCCCGTCCCCTCCGTCGCCCTCAACGACGACGCCGACTACGTCCCCACTAAGAAGTCCATCGTCTTCGGACACCACTTCACCTCCATCGCCGGCACCGGACCGATCGTCGGCCCGGCCATCGCCGTCATGTGGGGCTGGCTGCCGGCCCTGCTGTGGGTCCTGCTCGGGTCGATCTTCATCGGCGCCGTCCACGACTTCGGCGCACTGGTCGTCTCCCTGCGCAACCGCGGCCAAACCGTCGGCGACATCGCCGGGCGCGTGCTCAACCCCCGCGTGCGCATCTGCTTCCTCGTCGTCCTCTTCCTGGCGCTCACCATCGTGCTGGCAATCTTCGGCCTGGTCATCGCCATCGTCTTCCGCCTCTACCCCGCCTCCATCGTTCCCTGCATCATCCAGATCCCCATCGCCATCACCATCGGCCTCTACCTCCACCGCAGAGGCGTCAACCTGCTGATCCCCTCCATCGTCGCGCTGGCGATCATGTACCTCTCGGTGATCTACGGCAACGTCGGTGCGCTCGGACAGATCAACGCCTGGCTGGCCGGCCTGCCCACCATCGTGTGGGTCGCGGTGCTGTTGATCTATTCCTACATCGCCTCGGTGCTGCCGGTGTGGAGCCTGCTGCAGCCGCGTGACTACATCAATTCATTGCAACTGCTCACGGCGCTCGCGCTGATCATGGTGGGATTGGGAGCCGCGGCCTTTATCGGCGGCGCACCGCCTACCGAAGCCGCCGACCGACCCGCGCTCGAGATCGTCGCACCCGTCGCCAAC
>JANQJT010000158.1 GCA_028281485.1 Phycisphaeraceae bacterium | reverse complement strand
CCGCCGCTCCATCACCCACAAGTTCAACGTCGCCGGCCACGAGGGCTACCTCACCGTCGGCCTCTACGAAGACGGCAACCCCGGCGAGCTGTTCATCACCATGGCCAAGGAAGGCTCGACCATCGGCGGCCTGATGGACTCACTCGGCACCGCGATCAGCGTCGCGCTGCAGTACGGCGTGCCCGTTGAATCGCTCGTGCACAAGTTCACCCACCAGCGTTTCGAGCCGGCCGGCATGACCGACAACCGCGACATCCCGTTTGCCAAGTCGCTGGTGGACTACATCTTCCGCTGGATGGGCATGGAGTTCATCAGCGGATACCGCGAGGCCAACGCGCCCAAGCGACAGTCCAAGAAGGTCGAGGTCAAGTCGCCCAGCAAGCCCGTGGAGAAGCAACAAACACCGTCGGCGCGTAAGGATGACGCCGCCGACACGCCCGCTGGAGCAGCGCAGGGAGGCGCTGCTGCGGCAACTAAGTCGGCCGCGCCCGTCGGTGGCGGTCGTCTCAAGGACATCGCCGCCTCGGCCAAGGCGTCCGACAAGCCCGCGGACAAACCCAACGGCAAGGACGCGCCCGCGCCGGCAGCCGAACCGGCGCCGACCGGCGGACGCCTGGCGGTGGACGACCCGAAGCTCGCCGCCGAGGTGGTCGTGAAGACCGGGCCCTTGGCCGCGATCCAGTCGAAGGCGCCGACGGCCTTGGCCGCGGCCGACCGCGAGAACGCCACCGTCGCGGCGCTGGTGTCCACGATGAACGACGCCAACAGCCAGATGATGGGCGACGCGCCGGCGTGTGACGTGTGCGGATCGATCACGGTGCGCAACGGCACGTGTTACAAGTGTCTGAACTGCGGCAACAGCATGGGCTGCAGTTAACGATATGAGGATCCCCGAGGGCGGCCGCATCTAAAGGCGTTGCCCCCTCGGCTACCGAGGTCCTGTACCTCCCCTCCGCCCCCTCGAGAAGCCACCACCTCGAGGGGGTTCTTTATGCGCGCAGGGATCACCGCGTGGGCGGTGTTGCGATTTGAGTTCTATAGAGGATTAGTTGCGCCTCGGCACGTCGCCGTGCGTGGCGGTGATGCGCGAGCGGATGCCGCCGCGGCCCTTCCAGTCCGTCGTCAGTTCCAGCCACACCGGGTCCATCGCGGCCACGAGATTGTCGCGGATCGTGTTGGTCACCGCCTCGTAGAAGATGCCTTCGTTGCGGAACGACTGCAGATAGAGCTTGTACGCCTTGAGCTCGACGCACGTCCTGGCGGGGCGGTAGCGGAGCGTGACCGTGCCGAAGTCCGGGTGGCCGGTCTTCGGACAGACGCTGGTGAACTCGTCGGCGATGTGCTCGATCACGTAGTCGCGATCGGGCGCCGGGTTCTTGAAACATTCCAGTTGGGTGGCGTCGGGCATGGTGCTTAAAGGTTACGGTATCGAGCGATCAGGTCAACAATGCGCTGCTGATTGGGCTCGACCCGCACGCTGCGCCGCCACATATCGATCGCCTCGTTGCGGAGGGTGATGTCCTCACGCTTGCCGCGGAGGTAGAGGGTCATGAGGTTGACGCCCACGCCGTTGAGGCTGGCGGTGTCGTTGGGGTCGAGGTCGAGGGCCTGGCGGTACAGCAGCAGCGAGCGTTCGTACTCGCCCATCTTGAAGTGCGTGTAGCCCAGTCGCTCGATGGCGACGACGCTGTTGGGGTCCTGTCGGATCAGCGCCTCGAGCGTGTTCTTGGCGCGCGGGTAGTTGCCGGTGCGCAGGAACGCGTCGGCGAGGTTCAGCGCGATCTCGGGTTCGAGGTTGCCCAGCTCCGCGGCGGTGCGGTACTCGTCGATGGCGAGCTGGTACTGACCCAGCGCCGCGTACATCGAGCCGAGGTTCACGCGGGCGGGCTGGCTCTGCGGGTTGATCTTCACGGCCTTCTCGGCGTACGGCAGGCCGACCTGCGGTTGGTCGATCTGCAGGTACGCCGTGGCGAGATTCAGGTTGGCCTCGAAGCTGTTCGGCTCGATCGCCAGCGCGGCGAGGTACGTGTTGATCGCGTCGCGCACGCGGTTGAGCAGCTGATACATCAGGCCGAGCTTGTAGGTGGCCTTGTAGTTGGAGGGATCGAGGCGGCGGGCCTCGTCGTACTTGCGGGCGGCCTGTTCGTAGCCGCCGCGCACCTCGTAGATGTCGCCCACGCCGATGTGGGCATCGATCTGGTTGGGGTTTTCCTCCAACACCAGCTCGAAGGCGACCAGGGCCGACTCGTACAGGCCCTCCTGCTGGTAGCCGATGGCCTGCTGGATGAGCTGCTGCTGCTCGATTTCATCGGGTCCGGTTTTCGCCAGCTCGACGCAGCCGGTGGTCAGCAGCGCGACGGTAAGCATCGAGGCGACAACGGTATATTTCTTGTGTGTCTTCATGATGGTTCAAGGTCAATATCGACCGAAAGCCGCTGGATCATTGATTCATGTGTCACGGCCGGCGAACTCCCGATAACTCGAAACATCACGGCTCGGGCGGGGCGGGGGGCGCAGGTCGGGGGCGTGGGGCGGTTTCGGGGACCTCCAGGTCCTCGGCCTCGGCGTCGAACAGGCGTCGCAGGGCGGTGGCGTAGAGCGCGGCCTGCTTGCTGCCGCCGCGCGACAGCTCGCTGACCGGACGGTGCAGGATCTTGTTGATCAGCCGATGCGTGTGCTCGTCGAGGATCTTGTCGTAATCTTCGGTTTCGGCGCTGAGCAGCTTGCGGATCGTGCGTTCGGATTCTTCGCGGCCCAGGTTGTGCATCTGCCGGCGCAGCCGACGGATCAGGTCCCCCGCGTCGCCGGTCTGGACCAGCGCGTAGGTCTCGCCCACCGCCTGCTCGACGATCATCTCCGCCTCGCTGAGCACGGCCTGACGCTCCGAGGCGTTGGTCGCGGCGACCTGCTGGAGGTCGTCGAGATTGAACAGGTAGACGTTGGCCAGGTCACCGGAGCCCGGTGCGAAGTCGCGCGGCACGGCCAGATCGATCACAAACAGCGGACGGTACTTACGCCGCTTCATGACCTTCTTGAGCTGATCCGTGGTGACGATCGGCTCGGTGGAGCCGGTGGAGCTGATGATCACGTCGGCGTCGACCAGCAGATCGTCGAGCTGGTCGTACGGCTCGGCGCGGCCTTCGATGCGCTGGGCCAGGGCGCGTGCGTTTTCGATCGTGCGGCTGGTGATCACGGTGTCGCCCGCGCCCTCGGCGCGGAAGTGCCGCAGCGCCAGCTCCGTCATCTCGCCGGCCCCGATCGCCAGCACACACTTACCCGTCAGAGTTTCAAACAGGTGACCGGCGAACTGCACCGCCACGCTCGCGACGCTGAGCCGGCCCTCACCCACACCGGTTTCGCTGCGTGCCTGCTTGCTGGTCGCCAGCGCCATCTGGAACATCCGGTGGATCGCCTTGCCCGCGGTCTCCGCGGCCTGCGCCGCGTCGTACGCTTCCTTCACCTGCGAGACGATCTGGCTCTCGCCCATCACCATCGAGTCCAGCCCGCTGGTCACGCGGTACAGGTGGCGGATGGCGCGCTCGTTGTCGAAGTGGTAGATCGCGGGCATGAGGTCCTGGTCGGTGCTGCCGGCGCGGGCGGCGAGGTCCTTGACGATCTGTTCGATGCGTGGGTGGCCGTGCAGCGGGCGGGCGAGGTAGATCTCCGTGCGGTTGCAGGTCGAGAGGATGGCCAGCTCGGTCTGCGGGTAGGCCTCGCGCATCTCAGTGAGCATCGCGCCGATCTCGGTGCGGCCCACCGCCAGCCGTTCGCGGAGCGCGACCGGTGCGGTGTGATGCGAGATGCCGACGCAGAGGATGTGCATGTGTCGTTAAATCCTACTTCGTTTCGATGGTAACGCCGCCGCCCATATTGACCGCCGCCGGTCCGTCCGAGCCGACGTGGATGTTTCCCGACGTTCGGGCGCAGCCCGTGAGCGTGATGGCCATCGCCAGGACGATCAGCAGCATGACGAACCCGGTCAGGCCCATCCAGGCCGATCGCGTGCCGCGCAGCTGCGGTGCGAAGCGGGCGTGGTTGATCAGGCCGAACAACACCCACACGACCACCCCGCCGATCACCTTCGGGTCGATCAGGAAGGCGGTCGCGTCGTCGCTGGTCGATTCCACCAGGCCCAGCGCGACGGTGACGGTGAGCAGGACGAAGGCGACCAGCGCCGCACGCATCAGCCACGCCTCGATCGATTCGAGCGTCGACAGGCCTTCGAGCACGCGAACGCGCTTGGCCGGGTCGTCGCGCCGGCGCAGCTGACGCTGGACGTAGAGAAACATCCCGCCCAGCGCCGCGGTCAGCCCCACGGCCGCGGCCGCGCTGTACGCCGTCAGCAGGTGCAACACCTTCGGCACGCTGCCCACGTCGTCAAACCGCGCAAACGTCCACCAGCTCGCACAGAAACCCCACAGCCCCATGACCGTCAGCAGCGGACCGGCGAAGAGCCCCACGCCGCGCAGCCGATGCATCACGACCAGGTACAGCACGATGGCGTTTAAGACCGTTAGTAGCAGCAGCAACCCGTCGACGTGCGATTGCAGCGGGGCCCACGAGTAGTGCACCACGATCGAGCGGTAGACCAGCACGCCGGCGGCGATGAGTGTGGAGAGGATGAACAGGTTCCGCCCCACTGACCCGGGTTCGCGTTCGGTGTGGGGCCGATTGAATTGGCGCAGGTTGGCGGCCGTCACGAAGAGGCTGTTCGCCGTGATGATCAGCAGGCCGATCGTTGTGATCATGTCATCGGGCATGGGTTATTCGTCTACCGCCTTGGCCAGCAGCTCGCGGCAGTGGTCGATCAGCGCCGCGCGCCCGCCGGATCGAAGGATCGACATCGCCTCGGCGTCGACCCATCGCTTGTACAACCGCTGACGCGCCGCGGCGTCGGTCACGCGCTGGCGTGCCTCGGCCCGCATCGGACCGATCACCTCCAATAGCACCGGCCAATTCTCGCCGATCGCCTCGACCATCAGGTCGGCCAGCGCCGCGCCGGCCGTGCCGCTGGCGGCGCCGGTGGAGACCGTCAGCGCGATCGGCCCGACACGCCGGTGGGCGGGGATGGACACGTCGCCGCGTTCCGCGTCGTCGGCACGATTCACCAGTATACGCCGCTCGGCCGCCTCCGACGCGATACGATCGTTCACTTGCGGGTCGTCCGTCGCAACGATTGCGAGGTAGACGCCCTCCAGGTCATCCGTTTGGTAGCCGCGAAGCCGGATCTGGACGCCGGTGGACTGGATTTTCGGATCGATCACGGGTGCGACGACGACGATCTCGGCCTTGGCGTCGAGCAGATCGGCCACGCGACGGGCCGCCACGCGCCCGCCACCGGCCACCAGCACGCGGCGACCGGCCAGATTCAACATCACCGGCAATCCCTTCATCCCACCATCTTACCGCATCCCCGCGTGAGCGCAGCGGCCCGGGCGTGTATCCTGTGCCACTTAACCCCGGTCCCCGACCCACGCGAGCACACACCCGGCCATGATCGACCTCAAAGACCTTCGCGACAACCCCGACAAGTACCGCACCGGTGCCGCCAACAAGAACGGCGATCCGGCGGCGATCGACCGCCTGCTGGCCGTGGACGCCGAGCTGCGCCCCCTGCAGACCGCCCAGCAGCAGCTCACCGCCGAGAAGAACAAGATCGGCAAGGAGATCGGTCAACTCGCCGGTCGCTTGAAGAAGGCCGAAGGCGACGAGAAGGCTGCGCTGCAGGAGCAGATGCAGAAGCTTCAGGCCCGACCTAACGAAATTAAGTCTGAAGAAGCGGAACTGGCGGGGAAGGTCTCCGAGTTGACGCGCCAGCGTGACGAGCTGTGGCTGGACGTGCCACAGCCGGCCGACCCGGACGTGCCCGTCGGCAAGAGCGCCGATGACAACGTGCAGCTGAGCACGTGGAATCCCGACGGCTTCGACCCGACCAAGCCGTTCAAGGATCAGAAGGGGTTTGAACCGAAAGACCACGTCACGCTGATGGGCGATCTGGGGCTGCTGGATTTCGATCGCGCCACAAAGATCAGCGGCGCGCGCAGCTACGTGCTCAAGGCCGACGGATTCCGTTTGCACCAGGCGGTGCTGCGGTACGCGTTCGACACGATGGTGACGGAGAACGGGTTCACGGCGCTCAGCGCCGCGCCGCTGGTGCGTGATTCGTGCATGGTGGGCACGGGCTTCTTCCCGCACGGGCGCGACCAGGTCTACGACATCGCCAACCCGACCGGTGAGGGTTACGGCCAGGCGCTGACGGGCACCGGCGAGGTGGGCCTGATGGCGTATCACATGGACGAGATCATCGATGAGAAAGACCTGCCGCTGTGTTACACGACGGTCAGCACGTGTTTCCGCCGTGAGGCGGGCGCAGCGGGCAAGGACACCGCCGGCCTGTATCGCGTGCATCAGTTCGACAAGGTCGAGCAGGTCGTGATCTGCAGGGCCGACGAGGAAGAAAGCCGGAAATGGCACGCGAAGATGATCGGCTTCGTGGAGAGTTTATTGCAGCGCCTCGAATTGCCGTATCGCCTGCTGCAGTGCTGCACGGGTGACCTTGGGCCGAAGAACGCGGACATGATCGACATCGAGTGCTGGATGCCCAGCCGCCAAGGCTACGGCGAGACGCACTCGGCCAGCCGGTTGTACGACTACCAGACCCGCCGGCTGAACATCCGCTACAAGCAATCTCAAGGCGGGATCATTGGCAGTGGCATCATCCCGGGCGCAAAAAATGTGTTTTGTCACTCACTGAACAACACGGTCGCCGCCAGCCCGCGACTGCTGATCCCCATCGTCGAGATGTACCAGACACCCGACGGCACGATCGCCGTGCCGCCTGCCCTTCAGCCCTACATGGGCGGGCAGGACACCATCGGTTAATCGGATTGCGATTTGAACTCGGCCTTGCGCGTCGGCAGGACGTGTTTGTCGTAGTAATTGCTGTAGCAGGCATGAGCGCTCGTGCTTAGCATGGCCGTTCGTCGTTTGGGTGAGTCTTGTTTTCTGATCCAAACGACCAGGTCGTCTCCGGGCACGTGGCCCGTGTCGGATCTAATCCAAGCGAGTATCCGCCAGCAGTCATCGAGGGCTTCGGTATCGACGTCGTTGGATACAGGGCCCGCCTCGATCTCTTTGAGCAACGCTTCGGCTTCTTCAAGCAGTTGGCGGCTCTGATCTTGATTGTTATTCAGGTGTTCGACTCTGGCTACAAAGACTCGCGTAAGCGGTTGCTTCAGCGGGCCCTCGATCACTTCGAGCACTTCCCGAGTTTTCTCGACGTCTTTCAGCTCGCCCCACATCATCATTCGGTAACGCCACATGTGTGTGAGGTAGGAATCTTGATCGCTCGCGGCGATTTGTGGGGCTAGCGCCTCGGCGGTGTCGTAGGTCTTGCGGGCGGCATCGGGTTGCCCGACGTACGCCTGGACGTACGCGATGTGATACAGGAAAGACATGCGGGCGGCGATGTGTTTTTCCTCATCCGCGATTCGGATGGCCTCATCGAATCGATTGAAGAAGCACAGCGATCGGATCAGGCCCAATCGTGTAAATGTGAGGTCATCACGGGTCTCGTATTGCTGGTATGACTGGAGGGCCGTGTCCAAAAGCGGGCGTGCGTCTTCCAACTTGTTTCCGTAATAGCCGAAGTGAAACGCGGCGTGTGTGGCTTGTCTGAGTTTGCTCAGGTCCTGGTTGGGATCGCCGATCGCGGCGTGTACCCGCTTCGTATCGCCCGCAATGGCGTAGCCGAGTATGGTCATGTGAGACGCGTAGTGCTTGTCTTCAAACGCCATCCACGCCGCGGTCGCGGCCATGAAGCCCTGGTTGGCGGCGTCGCTGTTACCGCCGCGCTGGGCAAAACCCGCCATTTGAGCGGTGTACTCCACGCGCGTTTCGAGTTCGCAGTGCTTGAGGTCTTCGAGCGCGAGCGCGGCGTACTGTCCGACCTTTTGTAGTTCTTCGGGCAGTTCGTTAGATGGTGATTCGGTGGCCTGAGCAAGACAGGTCCCGGCCAGACCAAGCAGCACACAGAAGATGAGTGAACGCATGGGTTGTCGCGCCTCCGGAAATCGGGTGCGTGTGGGGTTTATGGCTTGTTGCGGACGTGTTTGTCGTAGTAGCGATCGTACAGGCCGTAGGCGATGCCCATGTACATCTCGGCGCGCACCTCGGGGTGGTGGTGCTGGTTGACCCAGGCCTTGAGGTCGCCTTCGGGTAGCAGGTCGAGGTGGGTGCGTATCGCGGCGAGGCGCGCCCAGCCGTAGCTGGTGGCCTCGTCGGGGTTGTTGGCCAGCATGTTCTCCACGGCCTTGAGCGTCATGCGGGCCTCGTCGCGCTTGCCGTTGACGTTCTGGGCGATCGCCAGTCGCGTCATGATGTCGGCCTTGTCGTCGACGTCTTCCCGCCCGGCGAGGATGACACGGATCGCGTCTTCGTTGCCCAACTCGGCGTGGACGAGGATCTGGTCGGCCCAGAGGTACGGCGCGAACTCGTCCTCCTCGTGCGCGGCGATCATGTGCGGCGCCAGGTCTTCGGCCATCTGGTAGGTCTTGCGGGCGGCGTCCTTCTCGCCCCAGTAGGCCTGCTTGTAGGCAACGGCGTAGAGCATGCTCATGCGTGCCGAGACCTGCTTCTCCTGCTTGGCCAGCGCAATCGCGCGGTCGTACTGCTTGCTCAGCGCCATCGCCCAGACGAGGTCGAGCTTGACGTACAGGTCGAACTCGGACGGGGCGGCCTTGGCGTTGGCGGCGGCGATGTCGTCGATCATCTTCTTGGCCGCGTCGGGCTTGTCGGCGTAGTAGTAGAGGCTGTAGGCGCCGATCGCGGCGCTGGAGGCGTAGTACTGATTGGTCTCGTATTGCTTGACGGCGGCCCGGAACTTCTCGACCTCGCCGGCCATGGCGTAGCCGTCGGCCAGACACTCGGTGGCGTAGTCCTTGTCTTCGAACGTCATCCAGATGGCCGTGGACGCCATGAAGGTCTTGTCGGCCAGTTCCTTGTTGCCGCCGCGCTGCGCCAGCGCCGCGGCCTCGGGCAGGCGGACCATCTTGGTGTACGGGTCGCTCTGGTGTACGTCCTTGATCGCCAGCTCGGCGTACTCGGCGATCCGCTTGAGTTCCGCGGGGATGTCTTCGGCCGGCTGCGCGACGACGCCCGTGGCAACGATCGCGATCAGCAGTGGGATGATCAGTCTTGGCATGTCTCGGTTCCCCGGTTGGCGGTGCGGCGTTTGATGATCTTGTGGGTCTTGAGCGCGGCCCAGACGACGCCGACCAGCGCCAGGCCGATGCCGGCGATGAGCTGTATGACGCCGCCGTTCAGCAGCGTGTGATCGTGTCCCGAGTGCGCCAGCGCGGTGATCATCTCAAACATAGCGAGAGTCCTTATCCAAATAGGTATCGATGGAATAAACGGTCCGATTATATGACGCTGGCCGGGTGAATACTATTTCGCTGATTAACAGCGGGTTACGGCGGTGGCCAGGGCGTCGAGCGAGCGGCCCTCGCGGCAGAAGATCGCGTCCCGCTGGGCCCAGGTGACCGGTACGCGGTCGGCGGCGTCACCCATGTTGTCGAGGAATCGATCGACCGCCGCATCGAAATCGGCCGGTGTGTTCATGGCGATCACGTCCTCCCGCAGGCTCTTGCACGGGCCCAGGTGGGCCGAGTAGATGCCGATCTTCTGCCTGATGCGATTCACGGCGAAGCGCGTCTCGCGGTGGGCAAGCAGGTGGCGGAACTGCTGGCGGAGGCAGCCGAGACGCTGGCGTAGTGTGAGTTCGTCGGGAAGTTGGCCGTGTTGAATGTAGTAGGCGGTGTCGCACAGCAGCCACGGTGCGCCCAGGCAGGCGCGGGCGATCATCACGCCGTCGCATCCGGTCGCGTCGATCATGCGTTGGGCGTCGAAGGGAGTACGGATGTCGCCGTTGCCGATGCAGGGCACGGACGGGTCGGCTTCGTGCACCGACTCGACGACGCGCGCGATACCGGGCAGGTCCACGCTGCCCTTGAACCTTAGCGCCGCGGTGCGCCCGTGGATCGTGATGCATCGGATGCCGGCCTCGACGAGGCGACGCGCCAGCGCCGGCGCGGTCAGCTCTTCGCTGTCGTAACCGAGGCGCAGCTTGGCGGTGACCGGGACGCGATCGCCCACGGTTGCGATCAATCGCTCGGCGAGCCGAACCGTCTCGTCGGGGATGCACAGCATCTTCGAACCGGCGAACGTCTTGGTCACCTTGTCCACGGGGCAGCCCATGTTGATATCGATCGTGTCGGCGCCGTGGTCCACCGCCCACCGGGCCGCTTCGCACATCAGGTCCGGTTCGCGCCCGTACAGCTGCATGCCCAGCGGTCGGTCCGCTTCGCACGTGGCCATGAGGTATTGGGTTTGTCGGTTCTGCTTGAGCACGCCGTGGGGACACAGCAGGTCCGTGAACGCCAGCCCCATGAAGCCGCACCCGCGCACGACCAGGCGAAAGGGCAGGTCACAGTGACCCGCGACGGGCGCGAGCATGACGGGCGTGGGCAGGGATAGCGAGCCGATGCGGAGCATGACTTTATTTTAGTCCGGCCGCTCGGTGTGAGACAGGATGTTGTATTTGAGGATGCAGCGCAGCGCGCTGACGCCGTCACCCCAGCCGATCTTCTTGCCCTCGGCGTAGGATCGGCCGGCGTAGCTGACGGGGACCTCTTCGATGCGCGCCTTGAGCCGCGCCACCTTGGCGGTGAGTTCCGGCTCGACGCCGAAGCGCTGCTCGCAGATGGTGATCCGATCAACGATCTCCCTGCGGAAGACCTTGTAGCAACACTCCATGTCGGTGAGTTTCAACCCGGTCATGCGGTTGCTGAAGAAGGTCAGCAGGCGGTTACCGAGGTAGTGTTGCAGGTAGAGCCCGCCGTGCGTGCCTGCGCCGAAGCGTGTGCCGTAGACCACGTCGGCGCGGCCGGCGAGGATCGGTTCGAGCAGGGCGGGGTAGTCGGCGGGGTCGTATTCGAGGTCGGCGTCCTGGATGAGCAACAGGTCGCCGTCGGCTCGTTGCCAGCCGGTCTGCAGCGCCGCGCCCTTGCCGCGGTTGACCTCGTGGTAGTGCACGCCGTAGACGCGGTCGGATTGCTCGATCTCGCGGAGCACCTCGCGCGTGCCGTCGGTCGAGGCGTCGTCGATGAGCACGATGCGCCGCTCCAGGCCGCCGGGTAGGTCGACCGCTTCGATGCGCTCGAGGATCTGGTGCAGCGTCTTGTGCTCGTTGAACACGGGCATGAGGATCGTCAGCGATCGGGGCGTGTTATCGGGAGGGCAATCCATGGCTTGTGACGTGAATGGTAGCGGCAAGCGGCGGGTTTAACATCTACAATACACCAAGTGAATACGCCGCCCGTCATTGTCTGGTTCCGTCACGATCTGCGTCTGACCGATCACCCCGCGCTGCACGCGGCGGTGGCGAGCGGTCGGCCGGTGATTCCCGCCTACATTCACAGCGACGATGGGGAGGGCGATTGGCCGCTGGGCGGGGCGACGCGGGTGGGGCTGCATCACGCGCTGGGGGCGTTGGATGTATCGCTGCGTGAAGCGGGGTCGCAACTGATCATCCGCGCGGGCGCTTCGACACACGAGACGTTGTCTGCCCTGATCTATGAGACGGACGCGTCGGCGGTGTACTTCTGTGATCGATACGAGCCGGCGGTGATCGAACGCGACGACGCGATCGCTTCGGCGCTGCGGCGCGTGGGCATCGAGGTGCATCGGTACCGGGCGGGGTTGCTCTACGATCCGGCCGAGGTCTACACGGGGCAGGGCAACCCGTACACCGTGTTCACGCCGTTCTATCGCAAGTGCCTGGCCATGCCGCCGATCCGCTCGCCGCTTGTCCGACCGAGTGAAGCCGACTGGCAATCACCCGAGACATGGCCGACGACGATGTCGGTGGACGAACTCGGTTTGCTGCCCGATCACCCGTGGCACGAGTCGGTCGCGAGTCACATGAACTGTTCGGAAGCCGACGTGCTCGGTCGGCTCGACCGTTTCCTGGCCGATCCGGTCACGCGTTACAAGGATGAACGCGATCGCACAGACCTCGACGCCACGAGTGGCATGTCGACCGGTCTGCGGTTCGGACTGGTCAGCCCGTACACCGTCTGGGATCGCGCTTTGCGGGCCCGTCAGCGGCACCGGTCGTCAGAAGCGCGCGGTCAGATCGACGCCTTCCTCAGGCAGCTCATCTGGCGCGAGTTTGCCTACCACCTGCTCGTTCACTTCCCACACACGACGACCGAGCCGTTGCGTGAGAACTTCGCCGTGTTCCCGTGGGTAGATGACGAAGCGGCATTGCAACGCTGGCAGAGAGGTCAAACGGGTTACCCGATCGTCGACGCCGGCATGCGCCAGCTCTGGCAGACGGGGTGGATGCACAACCGCGTGCGCATGATCGTCGCGTCGTTTCTTTGCAAGGACCTGTTGATTCACTGGCACCACGGCGCGCGATGGTTCTGGGACACGCTGTTCGATGCGGATCTGGCCAACAACACGCTGGGCTGGCAGTGGACGGCCGGCTGCGGCGCCGATGCCCAGCCGTTCTTCCGCATCTTCAACCCGACCGCGCAGGCCGAGAAGTTCGATCCGGAGGGGGTGTACATCCGAAGGTGGGTGCCGGAGCTGGCGGGGCTGTCGGGTCAGATGATTCACGAGCCGCCTGCGCTGCATCGGCCGAGCGACTACCCCGAGCCGATGGTGGATCACAAGCGGGCACGCGACGAAGCGCTGGCGGCGTACGAAACCGTCAAGGCCAAGTCGTTGGCTTAGCCGGTGGGGCGGGTCTGAGAGTCGCGGGGGACCTGGACATCGACTCCTGCGGTCGGCTTGGCGTCGGTCTTGAGCATGACCACACCGAACGGCTCGAGTTCGATGGCGGCGCCGATCGACTCGCCGGTTTCCATGTTCTCGTAGGTTGAACCGTTGAGTGCCATGGAGACCGCGTGGTCGTTGAAGTTCATGACGAAGACATAGTCGCTTCGGCCATCCGTGCGACAAGAAGCGGTCACGCCACGGGGCAGGTCGGCGTCGATGGCGCGGGGCAGGTTCAGCGTCGCGATCAGGCCGGTGTAGAAGTCATCGAGGAAGCGTTCGTCGTTGCGTGAGGCGATGTAGTACGCGGCGCCCTTGCCGAACGCGTTGACGGTGACGGCGGGGCGGCCGGCGTAGAAATCGCTCTTGTACGAGGCCAACGCCTGTGCGCCCTTGAGGTGGATCAGCGCGTGCAGCTCACGCGTCTCGTAGCTGCCGATCAGGCCCAGCGCGTTGTCCGCTTCGGCGACGATCGCGTTGCGCTCGCCGTCGTACAGCGTGTCCGTCTCCTCGTCCCAGATGCCAAACAGCTCGCCCAGCCCGTCGCCCGGCCAACCGCCCAGGTAACACAGGTCCGTCTCGTTGACGATGCCCGTCCAGTACGTCGCCACCGCCGTGCCCCCGGCCTCGACGAACGCGCGCAGCTTCTCGGCCATGTTCTCACGCAGCATGTAGAGCATCGGCGTGATGACCAGGTCGTACTTCGTCAGGTCGCAGGACTGGTCGATGATGTCCACGGCGATGCCGCGCTGCCAGAACCGCTGGTAGTGACGGCGCGTGGTCTGCAGGTAATTGCGGTTTTCCTTGCCCAGCCCCTGCAGCTCGCCGATGGCCCAGCTGTTTTCCCAGTCGTACACGATCGCGACCTTCGCATCGACCGCCGTGCCGACCACGTCGTCCAGCTTCTCCAGTGTCACGCCCACGTCCGCGACCTCGCGGAACACGCGGTTGTTTTCGTGGCCCACGTGGTCGACGACCGCGCCGTGGAGCTTCTCGCTGGAGCCACGGCTCTTGCGCCACTGGAAGTACTGCACCGTGTCCGAGCCGTGCGCCACGGCTTGCATCGCGCTGAGCTTGTGCATGCCCGGTCGCTTGAGCTTGCATGTTTCGTGCCAGTTGGTGTTGCTCGGCGTGCACTCCATCAGCATGAAGGGCTTGCCGCCGCCCAGCGATCGATTCAGGTCGTGGTTGTAGCTGGTGGCGCAGCCCATCTCCGCATTGCCGTCGGGCTGGTGCCACATCGGGTAGGCGTCCCACGAGATCGCGTCCAGGTGCTCGGCCATCTTCCAGTAGTTCAGGCCGGGGTACGTGCCCATGAAGTTGTTGGTGATGGGGATGTCGGGCGTGTGCTCGCGCAGCGGCTTCATCTCGTGAAGCATGAAGTCGAGCGTCTGATCGGTAACGAAGCGTTTCCAGTCGATCACCAGGCCGTGCAGGAACCGCTCGCCGATCGGCGAGGGCGATTCGATCTGCGACCAGTCGGTGTAGGTGTGAGCCCAAAAGCTGGTCCACCAGGCCCGGTTGAGCGCGTCCATGTCGTCGTTGTATCGCTTGCGCAGCCACGCGCGGAAGGCTTCCTGGCAGAGTTCGCAGTGACACTCGCCGCCGTACTCGTTGGAGACGTGCCAGACGAGCAGGGCGGGGTGGTCCTTGTATCGCTCGGCGAGGAGCGAGTTGATGATCGTGGTCTTCTCGCGATAGACGGGGCTGGTGAAGCAGTGGTTGTGACGCAGGCCCGGCAGGTTGCGGCGACGGTCGGGCGTGACGCGCAACACCTCGGGGTACTGTTGGCTCAGCCAGAACGGGCGCGAGCCGCTGGGCGTGGCCAGCACGGCGTACATGTCGTTGTCGGCCAGGCGATCCATCGTCTCGTCCAGCCAGCCGAACTCGAATCGTCCCTCGGCAGGTTCCAGAGCCGCCCATGAAAACACACCCACCGTCATCGTGTTCACGTGCGCCAGCTTCGCCAGACGCATGTCCTCTTCGAGCACCTCGGGCATGTGTTGCCACTGGTCGGGGTTGTAGTCACCGCCGTGCAGCATGCGCGAGAACGCGGGGTTGATGGGCGGATAGGGATTACTCATGACGACGGGTCCTCCTTGGGAGGTGTATCTTTTTATGTAACAATCCCTTGGGCAAGCCGGACCGGAAGGGTTTTTGCGCAGGTGACATGGTATAAACGCCTTTTACGGGGGTCACTTACGCATTATTTATGGCAAATACGCTTTTCACACCGACTCGCTTGACCTCGCCGCGGAATCATGACGATACTGATACGGCTATGAACGATCGGTACCGGACATGTCGAGCCGTCATCCTGCCGCTGGCCGTGGTCAGCATGGCCATGGTCATGCCCGCCGCGCCGGTCAGCGCCGAGCAGGTGATCGACCAGACGGTGCGTCGTGCCGAGTCGATCACGACACAAATCACGCAGACCGTTCGCGATCTGTGTGGCGATCAGGTGGCGCCCGTCTTTGCCGACCGGGCGATCGAACCGATCGCGCTGCCGCAGACCGACGACGTCTCGTTCATCGCACCTCCCGTCGCAGAAGATCGGCCGGCACCCGCCGTGCTGCCCACGCTGATCGATCTGCCCCCGCCCCATTTCGGTTGATCGCCGGTCCCGCCCGGTCGGACCGCCCGCCCCCACGTGATCGCGCGCCATCGCCGCGATCGATTCTTGTTTGCGTCTCGCATCACACGATCAACCCACCGTTTCAACAGATAGAGATACGACCATGCCCATTCAAACCATCACCCGCGGCCTGACCAAGGTCTTCGGCACCCGCAACGATCGCCTCGTCAAGGGCTTCCGCAAGCGTGTCGAACAGGTCAACGCCTTCGAATCCCAGATCACCGAACTCACCGACGCACAGCTCCGCGAGCGCGTCGTCGAGATGCGACAGGCCATCGAGTCCGGCGACAGCCAGATCGACGACCTGAAGTTCGAAGCGCTTGCGATCATGCGCGAGACGCTCGACCGCAACGTCGGCATCCGCAACATCTTCAACCCCCAGTTCTCCGAGCGCTTCCCGTTCGACAAGCTCCCGGCCGACGTCATGGGGCAGGTCGAACGCCTCCGCGCCGAGATCGACGCCCTGCAGCCCGAACAGGTGCTCGGCAGCGAGGAGCCGATCCCCGGGTTCATGCAGGTCGACATCCCCAACAGCGTCTACAACGCCGTCCGCGAGATCTTCCCCGAGAGCCGCCCGCCGTTCCGCTGTCGCCCGTTCGACGTGCAGCTCATCGGCGCACTCGTGCTGCACTCCGGCTCCATCGCCGAGATGAAGACCGGTGAGGGCAAGACGATCGTCGCGCCCATGGCCTGCTTCCTGGCGTCGCTCGAGGGCATGCAGTGCCACGTCGTCACCGTCAACGACTACCTCGTGCAGCGAGACCGCGACTGGGTCTTCCCCGCGTTCCACCGGCTGGGCTTGAGCGTCGGCGCGATCCACCCGTACCACATGCAGCCGCCCGAGATGAAGCAGCAGATGTACCACTGCAACGTCGTCTACGGCACCAACAGCGAGTTCGGCTTCGACTACCTGCGCGACAACATGAAGCTGTCGGTCCGTGAGCAGGTGCAGCGCCGCCGCAACTTCTGCATCGTCGACGAGATCGACTCGATCCTCATCGACGAGGCGCGCACGCCGCTGGTCATCTCCGGCCCGGCGCACGACGACGCCCCGCAGTACATGAAGGCCGACAACGTCGCCATCCAGCTCGTGGCGCGTCAGAAGTCCGCCAACCAGGAGAGCGCCCGGCGCATCACCGCCGACGGCTTCGCCGCCCAGCAGGCCCGCGCCTGGAAGACCGGCGAGGCGGCGATCGAGAAGATCATCCAGAAGTTCCGCGATCTCGGCCCCGACTTCGTCGACGAGAAGGAAGCCGAGCAGATCGACCACACCCAGTATTACGTCTGCAAGCGTGACCAGAAGTCTGCGAGCATGACCGCGCTGGGCGTGGAAGAGGCGCAGAAGATCATCGGCACGCGCTTCTACGTCGTCGGCAACGACATGGCGTGGGACCACCTGATCAACCAGGCCCTGCGCGCCCACGCCGTGTACGAGTGCGACCGCGAGTACGTCGTCAAGGACGGCGAGGTCGTCATCGTCGACGAGTTCACCGGCCGCCTCATGGTCGGTCGCCAGTGGTCCGACGGCCTGCACCAGGCGATCGAGGCCAAAGAGTCAAAACGCGGCGTCAAGATCAAGCAGGAAACACAGACGCTGGCCACCATCACCATCCAGAACTTCTTCAAGCTCTACGACCGCCTGGCCGGCATGACCGGCACGGCCCTGACCGAGGCTACCGAGTTCATGGAGATCTACCAGCTCGACGTGATCTCCATCCCCACCAACCGGCCCGTCATCCGCGACGACCGCGAGGACCTGATCTTCATCACCGAAAAAGCAAAGTGGTCGGCGATCATCGAGAACATCAAGGAGAACTGCGAGAACGGCCGGCCCGTGCTCGTGGGCACGACCAGCGTCGACAAGTCCGAGATGCTCAGCCAGCTGCTCACCAAGAAGCACGGCATCGAACACGAGGTGCTCAACGCCAAGCAACACGAACGCGAGGCGCACATCGTCGAGAACGCCGGCCAGCAGCGCGTCGATCGGCGCGGACGCACCGTGGGCAACGTGATGATCGCCACCAACATGGCCGGTCGCGGCACCGACATCCGCCTCAGCCCCGAGGTGCTCGAGCTCGGCGGCCTGCACATCATCGGCACCGAGCGCCACGAGTCGCGACGCATCGACAACCAGCTGCGCGGCCGCGCCGGCCGCCAGGGCGACCCGGGCTCCAGCCGCTTCTTCATCTCCATGGAAGACGACCTGATGAAGATGTTCGCCGGCGGCAAGACCATCAAGGCCCTGGAGATGCTGGGCATGAAGGAGGACGACGCCATCGAACACCGCTGGATCAGTCGCTCCGTCGAGCGTGCCCAGCGCAAGGTCGAGGAGCGCAACTTCCAGATCCGCAAGAACCTGCTCGAGTACGACGAGGTCATGGAGTACCAGCGCAACAGCTTCTACAGCACACGCCAGACCACGCTCGAGGGGCAGGGCATCGACACGTTGATTCTCGATTACATCGCCGAGTCCATCGAAGACGCCTGCGCCGAGTACCTGCGACCGCAGTTCGTGCCCGAGCGTGTCGTCGCCGGTGCGCGGGACGCGCTGGGCGTGGCGCCCGACCCGTCGCGCATCCGCGGCATGGACCTGGAGGACGCCGTGGCGCGCATCCGTTCCGACGCCAGGAGCGAGGTGGCCGGTGAGATCGAGACGACGATCGGCGAGTACATGGACGACGACATCCCCGCCGAGGACTGGGACACCAAGGGCCTGTCGGGGTGGGCGATGAGCCGGTTCCGCGTGGACCTCAAGCAGTCGCAGATCAAGCAGCAGGACCAGCGTCAGATCGCCGATTCGCTGATCGCCGCTGCTCACGAGCAGATCGACAAGAAGTCGCTCGACGGCCTGGCCGCGTTCTTCGAGCCCGGCTACGTCGCCGGTGAGATCACCGAGTGGGCGAAGAAGAAGTTCGGCCTCGAGCTCGACCCGGCCGAGATGGACGCGCAGCCCAACGAGAAACACGACGCGGCGCAGCAGCGCGTCGCCGAGCTGATCTACAAGCAGGCCTCCGAGGCGTACGCCCGACGCGAGATCGTCTACCCCGTCGACTTCGTGTTGGAGATGGCGTTCGGCGCGGCGCGTCAGAGCGAAGAGGGCAGCGCCTGGGCGGCCGACAACCTGTGCAAGTGGGCCAAGGCGAGGCTGGACCTGGACTGGACCCCCGAGCAGATCAAGACGCGCACCGGTGACCAGCTGCGCGAGGAACTGATCACCGCCAGCGAGCAGTGGCACAACGGCAAGCTGTCGGCCTGGGTCGACGGCGCGGTCAGCGAAGCCGGCGGCGATATCGAGGCGCTGGCTGAAGCCTTCGAGCGGCGGTGGAACGCGCAGCTGAACACCAAGGAGCTGGAGTCAATCGAAGACGCCGCGACGTACGTCGGCCAACAGGCCAACCTCATCCTCCGCGCCGAGCTGACGCAGCTCGAACAGTACGTGCTCCTGCAGATCCTCGACCAGACCTGGAAGGATCACCTGTACGCGATGGATCAGCTCAAGGACACGATCAACCTGCGCGGCTTCGGTGAGAAGGACCCGAAGATCGAGTTCAAGCGCGAGGGCTCGCGGATGTTCCAGCAGATGCAGTCGCTGATCAAGGACAAGGTCACCGACCTGATCTTCCGCGCCAAGCTCACCGCCAACGTGCAGATGCGCGACAGCTACGCCAACCAGCAGGCGCATCACCAGAAGGACGCCGACACCGGCGCACCGGGCGTGCAACAGCCCGCCACCGAGCAGCAGCGCGCCGATCTGGCCGCGGCCGAGCGGGCCGGCAGCGCCGGACAGACCACGCAAACCATCGTCAACAAGTCTGAGAAGTACGGCCGCAACGACCGCGTCGTCGTGGAAAACCCCGCCACCGGTGAGAAGCAGGAAGTGAAGTACAAGAAGGCGCAGACGATGCAGCACCAGGGCTGGCGCGTCATCGGCAAGGCGTAACGCCGATCACACGCATTGCGAGACCCCTCACCGCGGCGGGCTTAGTCCGTCGCGGTTTTGATTTGAGATCGGTGTTCGATCAACCCGCGCACGCCCAGTCCGGTCACGCGGTACAGCGTGCCCGCGGCGGGGTCGTCTTCGCAGCCCCAGTGCGACGTGGTGACATAGAGCTCGTCGAGGTTCGGTCCGCCGAAGCAGCAGCTCGTTGCCTTGGCCACGGGGACGGGGATGGTGTCGATGTACGATCCGTGCGGGTCGTAGATGAACACGCCGCCGCCGTCCCAGCGCGCCGAATACAGTCGGCCGTGGTTGTCGAGGGCCAGGCCGTCGAGGTTGCCTTCGCCGGGGTTGATGGAGACCAGCGGTCGTGGCGAACCGATCGCGCCGGTCGCGTCGTCGTAGGGGTATTCAAAGATCTGACGCGTGGTGGAATTGGTCCAGTAGAAGGTCTGGCGATCGGGGGTGAAGGCCATGCCGTTGGAGCAGTCCGTGCCGCGCCACAGGTTGGTGACGACGCGATCGCGTGTCACGCGGTACAGCCCGCCGAGCAGGCCTTCGCCCATCGTGCCGGCCAACACCTCACCGGTGGGCGTCGCGATCACGTCGTTAAACCGCGGCACGCCCGCGTCGGAAAACGGGATCAGCGACGTCACTTGGCCGTCATCGGTCAGCAGCGCGATGTCGCGCACGCGGAACAGCAGCAGCGAACCGTCTTCCTGGATCGTGAACCCGCCGACCGTCTCGCCGGAATAGATCTGCTCGTGCGCGCCGGTGTCGTGGTCGAAGCGAAACACGCGGCCGGTCGGGATGTCACACCAGTACACGCACCGCCTGCGCTCGTCCCACAGCGGGTTCTCACCCGTGTCGCACCGGTAGTTGGCGATGGCTTCGATCTGCATGGCGGTCTCGGGAATGGTTGCGGGCTTACGCGGACTCGCGCTGCTTGCGGATGTCGGGTGAGCGGTGCGGCTCGGCGGGTTTCTTGGGGTTGCCGCGCTCGATGCCCTTGTCGACCAGCGTCGTGGTGTGCGTCTGGCCCGTCTCGGCCACGTGTTCGATGCGCTCGGTGGCGCGCTGGGCGTAGTCGTCGCTCATCTCCGTGCCGACCCAGCGCCTGCCCAGACGCGCGGCCACGGCCA
>JANQJT010000288.1 GCA_028281485.1 Phycisphaeraceae bacterium | reverse complement strand
GACTTAACGGGTATCACGTTCTGGAAGAGGGCACGATCGGCGGAGCTCCCCCGCTGGGGTTCAGCGGCGTGGACGTGGCGAACCTGGGCGGCGACGCGGGCGAGCCTGTGATCACGCTGGGTATCGGTGCGGAGGTTCGGCCGTTCGAGGCATACGACATCTCGATCCGCGCCGCGTATGAGCCTGCCCTGACGGACGAGACGGATCTGTGGGGTAGCCGCTGGACGATCTCGACGGTGTGGTCGTTCTGAAACGCATCCGGACCCGTATTAAACTCACCTAGCCCCCTGCTATCAGGGGGCTTTTTCGTTGTCTGCGTGTCAGAACAAGCGTGCGATATGGATTTCATATCGAAGAATCGTGGATTTTTAACTTAAATAAAGACTTCTTGTCGCATACGCTAAGTTTTAAGCCGCAATTTCCACTGGTCTTGTGTCGTAGTGAGCGTATAGTTATCGCATGGAAAGACTCTCTATTCTGCGAACCGCACCGTTGAGATTGCGCTTTTTTGGGGGGTGTTCTCGCCCTCTGCGCGACCGTCACGACCACGCAGGCGGGTACGGTGATCGGCGGCGGGATACCGGAGCCGAGTTCGATTGCGTTTCTGGGATTGGGCGGCGTGTGCCTGCTGCGGCGACGTGTGCGCTGATTGCTTTCCGAAATCAGGCGGCGGGGGATTCGCTCATCACGAGCGTTGAGATGAAGGTGTCGACGAGGCCGGCATCGAGTTTTGTGCCGCGCTGTTCGAGCATGATTCCGACGATCTTGTCGACGGGCATGGCGTCGCGGTAGGGTCGGACGGTGCGGAGGGCGTCGAAGACGTCCGCGACCTGCACGATGCGGCTGGCGAGGTGTGTCCTGCGGGGACGGTCGAAGGCGGGGTAGCCTGAGCCGTCGGCGTGCATGTGGTGTTCGAAGGCGACGATGGGTGCGATGTCGGGGACGTTGCCGGCGTTGAAGAGCATGCGAGCGCCGTCGACGGGATGGTTCTGCACGATGCGGTATTCTTCCTCCGTAAACCGCCCCTTCTTGTTTAGAATCGATTCGGGGATGGCTTCCTTGCCGACGTCGTGGAGCAGCGCGGCGATGGTGATGTCGCGGGTCTGTTGTGTGTTGAGTCCGACGGCTTCACCGAGTGCGGCGGAGAGCATGGCGACGTTGAGGGTGTGCACGAAGGTGTATTCATCGAAGCGTTTGAGTGTGACCAGCGGCGGGAGGACGCCTTGTGCGCCGATCAGCGCGAGCTGGATATCGGAGACGATGCCGGCGATGCCCTGGACGCTTTCGGATTCTCCGCTGGATACCGTTTGCCAGACGTTTTTGAGTTGATCGGTTTGCTGCTCGATGTTGGTGTCGTTGGAATCGGTTGAGGTGCTTGTTTCGGGTTTTGTGGGAGCGAGGGCGAGGACGCCGAAGCTGTACCGGCCCTGGGAGTGTAGGCAGGCGTCTTCGGGGGCGTCGTTGGCGAGGGAGGTGGCGACGAATTGAGCGTCGGAGAATTGGAAGCCGCGGTTGATGCGCAGGAAGTCCTGGCCGCGTTGCCGGATGCGCCGCCCGATGCCGTCTCGCAGGGATTTGCATGCGGGGAGGATGCGGTCGCCGAATGTGACGCGGTCTTCGAGGAAGACGACTGTGAGATCGCCGTGGGAGCCGGCGAGCGGGCCGAGCAGGTCGGCGGCGCGGTGGAGCTGCATCTCCGCGGTGGGGTGAGCCGATGAGTAGAGCTCGGCGGCGAAGACGGCGGCCTGGAGGGCGGTCATCGCTTCATCGAGGCGTGTTATCGTTTGATCGCACGGATGCACCACGCCCCCCCTTCGTAGATGACGCCTATGAGGCGGGTGAACGAGAATCGCCACGCGATGATTGATTGCCTGGCTTGCTCGGTGTTGCCGTGTGTGATGAGCGCGGATGCGAGACGTCGTGCGAGTCGGGTGTGGGAGGGGCGGAGGGACTCGGTGAGTTGCAGGAGCGTGCCGCAGATTCGGCTGAGCGCAGCGGGCGACTGTGTTGCGGCGGTCTGGACCAGGTGACTGATCTGCGACCGACTTGGCGGCTGATCGGTTAGCTTGCCTTCGAGGTATCGGCCGATCCGGTCGATCGATGCCTCGGAGTCTGATTGGACCAGGCAACGCACGGCGAAGCGTTGGATCGGTTCACGCGGATCGTTCATCCAGTTGTCGATTGTGTCTGATGTGAGCCAGTCACGATCGTACAGCACCTGCGCGGCGGCGAGGCAGACGTCGGTATCGGTGTGCGACATGAGGGTGTGCAGGATCGGCTCGGCGTGATTCTGCTCGGCGTGGCGAGCGAAACGGATCAGGGCCTGGGGTGGGCCTGCTTCATCGGATTGGGCCAGCTCACGGGCTGCGGCCAGGAGGATCGCGGGATCGACGGCGGCGATGCGTTCGTAGAGCGGCTTGAGAACACGCGGTCCGCTTACCTCGGTGAGGTGAGACAAGATCGCGATGATGTCATCTGTCGTGTCGCATCGGATCAATGCGACGACCTGTTCGGTATTGGCTGGTGTGTGACGTGAGTGGGCCAGCAGGCCGAAAGCCACGCGGGGATTGCTGATTTCATCGGCGAGGGACTGCGCGGCGACTCGCGTGGGTTCGCATGCGCTTTGCTCAGCCCACCTCCGGGCTTGCTCGAGTGCCGAGGCGAGCGTGTTGGGTTGGCTGCACTCGATGAGTGCGTCGAGGTGATTTCGAATGAACTCCATAACGCCGGGAGACTCGGGCTGTTGTTGTGGGTCGGAGCACTGGAGCATGACGACGGCGGTGTCGATTGCGTGTACGTGCGTCGATGATTCATCCGCGATCGATTCGATGTCGCTGCCTGTTGGTGATGTTGCGTCGGTCAGCTGATCGAGCATGTCCCGGTAGTCGTCGGGGGTGTACTCATCGGTCGAGCGGCGTTCGAAGAGTTCGGTCAAGTCATCGACGGAGTAGCTTCCGAGAGAGTTGATCTGTTGTTCGAGTTGCTGGAGTTGGTCTCGAATCGTACCGCGGTCGGATTCTGTTCGCTGCTGCTGCCCGAGACAGAGCGCGAGCTTGCGGCACATGCGCAGCGTCTCGGGTGTGACCTGGAGGCCCTTGTCCTGGACGCTGTTCATCGCGGAGATGATCTCGTCCGTCTCGAGGACTTCGGCGACTTCGCTGACGAAGGCGAGGGAACGCGGGGTATTGCACGGAGCGGTGCCCATGAGTTTGTTTCGCATGAGCGGGTTGAGCGTGTCGACGAACTGTCGGACGTGATGTGTGCTGTCGGAGTTCGGCTGGGTCGCGGCGTGTTCGAGCGCTTGTCGCAGTTCGTGGATCTTGTCGGGTTGAGCGGCCTCGGCTTGTTCGTTGATTTGCTTGGCGAGTTGCTGGGGGGAGGCGTCGGAGTCTACGTCGGAGCCGATCATGGCGCCGATGAGATTGTGCCAGGGGATGGCGGGCGTGTTACCGTCACGGCGTGAGCCGTCCTGGAGGCGTAGCTGATCGCTATCGAAGAGGAGGGCGTTGATGGCGCCATCGCTGGCATCGGCGAGGCACAGCTCGTTGGGTTGATCGACGGATGAGGCGGTGGGATTGGTGAGACAGTGCGCGACGGCAACGATCTGTTGGGCGGTCATCGCGTGTTTGAACTCGATGGCGGCAATGTTCCATGTTGCCAGGAGTTTCGCCAGTTCGGCGGTGTCGGCGTTTAACTCAAGCGGGCGTGATTGCAGCGCGAAGCCGTCGGGCGAGAGGGTGAGGTGAATGGTGTTGTTTTCAGGATCACATTGCGTCCATGCGTCGTGAGTTTGCTCGGCCATCTCCCAGACTTTCGGGTGATCGGGGCTGTAGAGCCTGATGGCCTGCGCGGTGCGCCAGAGCAGGGAGAGCCAATGTCCGACAGCCGTGTCACGCTCGTTATTGTCGTGATCGAGGGTGGTGCGATTTGTTGGCGTGTTGATAGACATAACGGGCCGTGTCCCGAGGCGGTACGTTACGCGACATTGGTTGAGTCATTGGGTTTGACGGCGTGATTGATGGGGCTTGCCTTGCACCATTGCGAGGCGACATCGCCCTGGATGTGCTGGCAACCCAGTGAGCTGACGTGTTCGAGTTGCTTGCTGTTGTGGACGCCTTTGGCGATGAGTTCCAGATCGAGTGTGGAGGCGAGTTGTACGACGGCGGTGGCGATGGCGAGCGCGGCGTCGTTGTGTTCGTTGTCGTGGCTGATGAGATCGGCGTCGAGCTTGATGGCCTGGATGGGCAGCGTTTGCAGGCAGTTGAGGGGGAGCATGCCCGAGCCGAGGTCGTCAAGCACAAGGCTGTAGCCGGCCTGGTTGAGTTGATCGGCGACGCGTGCGACCGAATCGATGTCGCGTGTGACGGCGGTTTCGTGAAGGTTGATGCGCAGTCCGGCCGGGCCGCGGTTAAGGGTGTCGGCCAGTTCTTTCAGGTAGGCGGTGAGCTTGGGGTGGAGGAGCTGTTTCTGTGAGACCGACAGGGCGAGGGGGATGGTGGCGCGTGAGGTGTGTTCGTTCTGCCAGGTCTTGAGCTGCCGGGCGACCTCGGACCAGTAACGCTGTTCGAGCGACTCGGTGTGGGACATCGCGTCGAGTGATTCGATAAAGCTGATATCGGATTGTCTCTCGGGAGAATCCGGGGGCCAGTCGACAGCGACATCGATGCCGACGACCTGCTGACCCTCGACGGCGAGGACGGGGTGGAAGCTGAGGAGGAAGGAGCTGTCGTCGATGGCCTTGCGGACGGCGCGTTCGATGGCGACCTGTTTAAAGACCTGCTCGCGCATGTTCCGATCGAACAGGACGCAGCGTCCTTTTCCGGAGGTCTTGGCGCGGTACATCGCGGCGTCGGCGTCGCGAAGGATGGCGTCGACGGACTTGTAGTCGCTGGTGACGGGGAGGATGCCGATGCTGGCGGTGGCGGCGAATCGGTGTTCGTCGATCTTGATGTCTTCGCTGAGTGCGCGAAGAATTCGTTCGCCGATCAGCTTGGCCTGCTGGGGATCGGTGACGTCTTCGAGGAGGACGACAAACTCGTCGCCGCCGAGTCGCGCGGGGTGAGCGTTGCCGCCGGCGTTGGCTCGCCCGCGACCGGCTGAGTCTTCTTCCCGGAGGTTGCCACTGATGCGGTCGGCGATTTCGACGAGGTAGGCGTCGCCGACGTCGTGTCCGTATCCGTCGTTGATGAGCTTGAAGCCGTCGAGGTCGATGAAGAGCAGGGCAAACCCGTCGGTCTTCTGTCGGCCGAGTCGTTCGAGTTCACGCTGGACCTTTTCGACGAGGAGCTTGCGGTTGGGCAGACGGGTGAGGACATCGTAGTAGGCGCTGCGGCGGAGCAGGTCGATGTGGCGTTGTTCTTCGGTTCGATCGATGAACGTGACGGCGATGGCGTCGTCGATCGGTAGCGCGGCGAACTCGAACCATCGGCCCTCGAACTCGATCGGGTTTTTTTCGCGTATCGGGTAGCCGGACTGCATGGTTTCGAGGAGTCGCTGGTTGAGTTGCTCATCGATCAGGCCGGGCAGGGCGAGGCTGAGTCGTTGTCCGAGGACGTTTCCGGCGTGTCGGTTGAGGTAGTCTTCCGCGGCGCGGTTGATCAGTTTGATTTCAAAGTCGTTTGAGTCGCGCTGTGCGATCTTGACGGGTTCGATGACGAGGACGCCGCCGAGCGAGCTGTCGAGGATGGCGTTGAGCGTGGTGGTGGATCGGCGCAGCGCCAGGTGGTCCCGTGAGCGGATCATGTTACGGAAGATGCGGTTGGCGATCAGGCTGATCGCTAATAGGGTGGCGATGGTTGCGCTGGCGGCGGCCAGCAGGGTTGATATGTTCCACTGCTTCAGGCCCGGCATGTTTTCGGACACCCTGTTGGCGTCCGGATTGATTGCCTGTGAGAAGACGACGGCAAGCAGGCCGGGCACGATGATCAGGGTAAGACCGATACCGATGATCTGGAGCGTCTTGGTGTTGCGTGAGGTTTTTTGGCCGGAGGCAATAGAGTTGCGATTGGCTTGGCCGCCTCGCGAGACGAGCCTGGTGATCTCGGGGTACTGCTTGCAGAAGCGGAGACCCATGGAGTATTCACAGGGCCCGAGGGCGCGGTGCCATTCGACGGTGGCGCCGACCTTGAGGGGTTTGCCGTTGGGGAGTTTGAGGTTGAGTTCGATCGCGCCGCGACGGAGTCGATCGGAGACGATGCGCATGCCGCATTGCGACACGTCGATCACGCTGCCGACATCGCATGCGATGTCGTGTATGCGATAGCGCGTGTGTGCGCGGCGGTCACTACGTCTGCTTACTGCACCCATATGCTCTCTCTTCGGGCGACAATCGGTGTCGCTTAATGTATCGTTCTGTTGACACGCGATTTACTGATCGCGTGAGAGCCGATAACACACATTGGTCTTGCTGGGCGGTTAAAAAACGGAGGCTTCATCAGTTCATCGTGCCGATGGACGGCTCCCCGGTGGTGGGATCGAGTGTGATAACGACGCTGCGTGATCCGGAGGCGAGCGTGATGGTGGCGGCGGTGGCTTGGTCGAGTTCGCCGAAGCGTCCGAACCCGATGCGGCTGTCGCCGCCCATGGAGACTTCGCTGATGCGGACTTCGGTGAGATGAGAGGCCCGGCCGTTGCCGTAAGAGGTGAGGTACGGGAGGTTGCCGATGGGGTTGGTGATGGGGGTGAGGGGATCGGATTCGAGTGCGAGGTGGTATTCGTGATCGGTGGTGTCGAATACGACGACACAGGGATCAGAGGTGTTGGACATGGAGGCGACGCGCGCGTACTCGAGGTCCGATACGAGCATGTCGATGGCGCCGCGGAGACGGTCGGCGCTGGTCCGGTCCACAGAGGGAACGGCGATCAGGGCGACGACGCTGAGGATGAGCAGGAATACGACCAGTTCGATGATGGTCAGGCCGAGCCGATTCCGTGTACGGAACGCTGGTGCTTGATGGGACGGTGTGCGCAATGACATGCATGCGCTATCGGCTCGCGAGGGAGGCGGGATGGGGTGATGTTTGAGTAGAACTGGGTTGGCGATCTCAGAGAGAGTGTTGTGACGGTTGTAACGGTTGTGCGGACTTGCGTGGGCGGTGTTCACGACGCAACGGGGATCGAAATGGACGGTGTGGGAGCGTGAATCGTTGATTGAATAGATATTGCGCAGGTCTGTTAACTCGCTGACTTTATCGATCCGATGAGACAGTGAGGAGCGACAAGATGATCCACGACACGAGCAACACAGCGACCGCTGGTGTGCGCGCCTCTCATCGGGCGGGCATGACGGTTGTCGAATCGATGATCGCGGTGATGATTCTGAGCATGACGACGCTGGCTGTGACGTACGCGGTGGTGGCGGGTCACGCGCACGTGGCGAACGGCGAAGACAACATTCGCGCCACGCATCTGTGCCAGGACCTGATGGAAGAGGTCTTGTCGCTGCCGTACAACGATCCGCAGGGCGCCACGGGGATGGGGCCGGACTCCGGCGAGACGGGTCGGTCGCTGTACGACAACATCGATGACTACCACGGCCACAGCGAGTCGGCGGGAAACCTGACTGACCCGTTGGGACAGTCGTACCCCAGCGGTTATGCGGGTTTCACGCGATCGGCGACGGTAGCGACGACGACGCGTGTGTTTCCGGGATTGGCGACGCTGGACGGCGTGAACATCACGGTCACGGTGCAATCGGGCGGGCAGCAGTGGGAGTTGCTTCGTTTTGTAGCGGAGCCTGAATCATGAACAAGATCGGTACAAGAACACGGCGTGATTCGACGCGACCGCCGCGGCCACACCCGCCGCGATCGCGTGGTTACCTGATGATCGAGTTGTTGATTGCGCTGACGATCACGGGGTTGATGGCGGTGGCGGTGTCGAGCATGTTGTTTGCGGTGTCCAACGGCATGCAGCAGCAGGGCGAGCGGCGGAAGGTGCAGACCAAGCAGGCGTTGGTGCAGCACCGCGTGAACACGGCGGTGCGCCAATCGAAGATGGTGCTGGCAGAGACAGCGGGTGTGATCGTCGTGTGGGTGGCCGACACCAACGAGAACGATGCGCCGAACCTGTCGGAACTGCAGCGTATCGAATGGGACAACACGGACGACGAACTGCTTTCGTATGAGGCGCCGGATTCGCTAAGTCCGGGTGCGGATACGGAGTATGTATTGACTGACGACTTTGTCGCGATCACCGCGGCCCTGGCCGGCTCGGCGAACTTCCCCGAGGCGCTGTGGGCAACGGGGGTGACGGACTGGACGGTCCGTTTCGACAGCGCCAATGTGCAGGAGGCGCGGCTGGTCAGTTACGACCTGACGGTGGTTGACGATGCCGTGAGCGAGTCGGCGATGAGCGTCGCGACGCTGCGGACGGATTGATTAGTGAGGATTGCGATGCGAACGCGTAGAACGGATCGGATCGATCGGCGGAGCGGAGAGCGCGAAGGCTTTGCGCTGATGCTGGTGCTGATTGCTGTCGTGATGGCGGTGATCCTGGCGATCAGTGCGCTGAACAGCGCGACGGGTTCGACGGGGATCGCGGTCAGCGTGGTGGATCACACGCAGGCGCGAGCGATCGCCGAGAGCGGCGTCGAGGCGACCGTGGCGTACATCCAACAGGACAGCGACTGGCGTACGAACAAGGTGAACGGTGTTTGGGCGACGGACATGTCGCTGGACGGCGGGCTGGTGACGATCACCGTCGAAGATGGGGTGGACCTGGACGGCAACGGTACGGTCGATGGTGACGGCGACCTGTCGGATGACAGCAGCGATCCGGTGACGATCACGGTGGTGGCGAGCTTTGGCAATACGTCGCACACGATTCGGCCGGTCTTTGAGTTTGAAGCCGAAGAGTCAACAGGGTACCCCGGCGTGTCCGTGCTCGGTTCGAAGATCGATCTTAAGGAAGATGCCGAAATCGACAGTTACGACTCCACCCAGGGCTACTACGGCGGAAGCAACAAGAGCAGCGAGGCCAACGTACACACCAACGCCACCTCCTCAGACAGCGTGAAACTGGAAGAGGACTCGACCATCAAGGGCGACGTCTTTGTCGGTGTCGGCGCCAACCCGAACAGTGTCATCGACGGGGAAGGCAGCGTGACCGGCACGACAGATTCCATGTCCGAATCGCTCGCGGCCCCAACCATCGACGTGCCCGGCAACGGCGTGGTCGGCTCCAACAGCGGCGACGAGGAGCCGGCTGATAACACGACGTATTCCAGCAACCAGCACTTCGACGAGTTTAAGATCGAGAAAGAGGACAAGATCTATATCGAGGGCGACGTGATCATCGTCGTTGAGAAGACCTTCGAGATGAAAGAGGAAGCCGAGATCCGCCTCAATCCCGGCGCCACGCTCACGCTTTACGTCAAGGATGCCATCAAACTCGATAAGGAGGTCAAGCTCAACGACAACACCGAAGACCCCTCACGCGTCATTCTTTATAATGTCGGTTCAGGAAACGATATCGACATCAAAGAGAAAACCAAGATTCATACCCAGATTGTCGCGCCATACCGCAAGTTCAAGCTCGACGAAGAAGTTGAGTTCTACGGATCGATCGTGGTAGATGAGATCGAGATGGGCAAGAAATCAGAGATCCACATGGACACCAGTCTCAGCGGCGGTGGCGGTGGCGGCGGTAGCAGCGGCAGCTACACGAAACGATGGGTCGAGTGACCGGGCCAAAGAACAATTGAACGTTTGCGAACCACCTCGCAAGGGGTGGTTTTTTGTTGGCGCCTGGTCAAGCGGCTCGTTTTGGAGGGGGCCTCTGTGTTTGCGCGTCGCGGGGAAGATTGTCCTTGTTGTCCTAAGTGACCAATCGGTAAGATATTGAGGCAAAGGGGCAGGGCCTATAGTGCCCTGTTTTTCGGAGGGCTCGACGAGACGTTTTATCGCGATGACGGGACTGGTGTTCGTCGGGTTGTTCTGCGCCGATGCGCTGGCGGACGACTATGTGTGGGACGGGTGGGCGGTGGAGTTCCTGAGCCGAGTTCGCTGGCGCTACTGCTTGTGGGCGGTGCCGGACTGCGCTCGCGACGGAGATGCGGCGTGAGTCGATGAGAATCATCAGGTTCTGATTGCTATACGCACAAATTGATGGATAGAAAAACGCCGCCTCGCTGTGAAGCGGCGTTTGTGGTTGTGAGGGGAAGTCGGGTTATCGTCTGCGACGGACCAGGGCGAGGTCGATCGGGTTGGAGGATCAGATGAACATGTTGACGGGGGACTTGTTGGCGGAGCCGAGGAAGTCTGCGACGCCGCCGATCTCAATGCCGTCGATGAGTTCCTCGCGCTGGATGCCCATGGCGTCCATGCTCATGGAGCAGGCGACGATGCGTGTGCCGGCGTCAACGGCGTCCCGGAGCAGGCCGGGCAGGTTGGGCAGGTTCCTGGCTTTCATGCGGCCTTTCATGAGCCTGGCGCCCATGCCCGCCATGTGCATGTTGGACAGGGGCAGCTTGTGAACGCCACGCGGCATCATCCAGCCAAACACCTTGTCCATGAAGGTCTTACCCGACACCGCGGGCGGGGCGTCCTTGCGCAGCGCGTTGAGCCCCCAGAAGGTAAAGAACATGGTGACCGGTCCGCCCATGGCGGCGGCGCCGTTGGCGATGACAAGCGAGGCCATGACCTTGTCCATTTCCTGGGAAAAGACAACGAGCGTGGCGCCTTGTTTGGTTGTCGTGTTGGAGAATGCGGATGATGCGGGCGTGTGATCGGTTGTGGGTTTGCGTAGTTGTCCGACCACCCCACCGCCCCGCTTCTCGCAGCCGAGGAACTCGAAGTCCGCGGCTTCACAGAAGGCGGGCAGGTCCTTGGCGAAGCCCGGGTCGCTGGCGGTGACTTCGAGCGTTTGGCCGGGCGCGAGGTCTTCGGTGGCTTGTTTGACGCGCATGATGGGGCCGGGGCAGGCGATGCCGGTGGCGTCGAGCGTGATAACGTCTTGCGTGTCGTTGGTGGCGATCATGTTGTGGTCCGTTTGGTTCGGGGGCGTCGCGGGTTTGGAGGGGTTGGTTTGTTGACGGATGCGCAGGCCCGCGGAGAGGGAGCGGACATCGAAGCCGTATTGGGCGAGGATTCGCGCGGCGAAGTAGCTGGACTTGCCCAGTGCGCAGACGGTGACGACGGGTTTGGATTTGTCGAGTTCGTTGAGCCGCTGTCTTAATTGGGTCAGCGGGATATTGACGCCGCCGGCGAGCGGATTCAGGGCCGCAACCTCGGCGGGGCGTACATCAACGAGTTGGTGTGTCTCGTTATCCGGGAGTGTTTCGATGGGGAGGACGTGGCCGTCGCGTGTGTTGCAGGCGGCGAAGCCTGCGATGTTGATCGGGTCCTTGGCGGAGCCGAACGGTGGTGCGTAGGCGAGTTCGAGTTGGGCGAGGTCGTCGATGGTCATTCGGGCGCGGATGGCGGTGGCGAGGACGTCGAGCCGCTTATCGACGCCCTTGGGGCCGATGACCTGTGCGCCGAGGACGCGAGAGTCGTCGGTTGACCAGACGAGTTTGATGGAGAGTTGCGCGGCGCCGGGGTAGTAGCTTGCGTGATCGAAGTCGGTGACGATGGTCTGCTGGTATTCGACGCCGGCCCGGTCGAGTCGCTTGGCGTTGTAGCCGGTGACGCCCGCGTCGATGTCGAAGACGCGGACGATGGCGGTGCCGATGGAGCCGGGGTACGGGGAGGCGTTTGAGCCGAGGGCGATGTGATCGGCGGCGGCGCGTCCCTGGCGGTTGGCGGGTCCGCCGAGGGGGACGGCGATGGACTGGCCGAGCACATCGTCGTCGCCTTCGGTGGCGTCGCCGACGGCGTAGATGTCGGGATCGCTGGTCTGCATGGAGCGGTTGACGCGGATGTGACCGCGCGGACCGAGTTCGAGTTGGGTGTCGCGTGCGAGGGAGGATTCGGGGCGTACGCCGATAGAGAGGATGACGGCGTCGGTTTCGATGTGATGGCCGGATTGGAGGCGCGCGGTGATTTTGTGGTCGGTGGTTTCGAAGCCCGCGATGGCGTCGTCGAGATGAAGCGCGACGCCGTTGGCGGCGAGTTCGTCGGCGACGGGCTTGGCCATCTCGGGGTCGAACGGGGGGAGGACCTGGTCGAGCAGTTCAACCACTGTGACGCGTTTGCCGATGCGCGTGAGCTGCTCGGCCATCTCGAGACCGATGAAACCTGCGCCGATGACGAGCAGGTCGTTGGTGTGTTGGACAGCCCGCTTGATGTGATCCATGTCCTGCAGGTTGCGCAGCGTCATGATGCGCGGGTCATCGATGCCGGGCATGTCCGGTCGGAGCGGCGCAGCGCCGGGGGCGAGGATGAGTTTGTCGTAGGAGATGTCGCGGGCTTGATCGGTCTCGACGCTGCGCACGGTGATTGATTTGGACTGGCGGTTGATGGCGACGGCCTCGGTGAGGGTGAGAACATCGATATTGAGCATGGCGTGCAGGCTTTGGGGCGTTTGCAGGGCGAGACGGTCGCGCTCGGAGATTTCGCCGCCGATGTGGTACGGCAAGCCGCAGTTGGCGAAGGAGACGTCCGGGCCGCGTTCGATGAGGGTGATGGAGGCGTGTTCGTTGAGTCGGCGGAGGCGTGCTGCGGCGCTGGCCCCCCCGGCGACGCCGCCAACGATGACGACATGGAGAGGGGGTCTTGCGTCATCCTTTGTTTGTGAATCGGTATCGAGGCGTGTGTGCATCTTCATTCATCCCGAAGCGGCCGGGTGTTGCGTGGAAATCACGCGCGAGCTTTTGCGCGTGCTTGTTGTTTTTCGTTGGCGGTGCCGAGTGTTTCGGAGAAGGCGTGACAGAAGTTGCGGATGCGCGAGCGGTTGAGGCGATAGCAGATGCGCGGGCCTTGGGGGGTGGCGGTGATGATGCCGACGCGTTCGAGTTCGCGGAGGTGTTGACTGATGGTGGGCTGTGCGAGGGGGAGCGCGTTGACGATCTGACCGCAGAACGCGCCGTCGCTGTCTTGGAGGAGCTTAACGATGGTGATGCGTGCTGGGTGGCTCATGGCCTTGGCGAAGTCAGCGAGATCGCGAGCGAGGGGATCGAATTGTGATGTTTTTCTGCGAGCCATGTGTGATAGAGCCCGTGCGAGGGGCTTTTATTGAAGTCAGAGCGAAGTCGGAGTAGGCCACCGCCTTCTTCATTGTATATCGTAAATATACGTTAATAGAATGTGGGAGTCAAACGCCATCTGAGGTGGAGATCGGGCGGTGCGTGTGGACGTGTGGACGTGTGGACGTGTGGACGTGTGGACGTGTGGACGTGTGGACGTGTGGACGTGTGGACGTGTGGACGTGTGGACGTGTGGAC
>JANQJT010000241.1 GCA_028281485.1 Phycisphaeraceae bacterium | reverse complement strand
GTTGGCGGAGGCGTGGGGTTGGGGGGTTGATGTTGAGGTGGAGCGTGTGGGATTGGAGGGGGGTGATCGGTGGGTGTGGCGGCTGAGTCGGGTGCGGGGCGGTGATGAGCGGAGTTTATCGGTCCTGTTTGATCACGCGGCGATCGGGATCAGCGTGTGTGATGCGGAGGGGGTGCTGCTCATGACGAATCGGGCGCTGCATCGATTGCTTGGTTATGAAGCGCATGAGTTGGTAGGGGTGAACTTCAAGGCGGTGACGCATGAGGAAGATGCGGCGGCGTCGTATGAGCTGTATCAACGGATGTTGGCGGAGGGGGTGAGCGAATACCGAGCGGAGAAGCGGTATCGATGTAAGGACGGGTCGGTGGTGTGGGGCCGTGTGAATGTGTCCGTGATTCGAGATGAGGAAGGTGTGGTGACGCATTCGGTCGCGCTGGTGGAGGACATTACGGCGCGTAAGGAGACGGAGGCGGCGCTGCACGTGAGCGAGGAGCGTCGTGCGCTGGCGATCCGTTCGGGCAATTTGGGTGTTTGGGACTGGGATATCCGGACGGGAGAGATCGCGTACGACAAGGGGTGGGCGGCGCAGTTTGGGTTGATGACGGGCAGTTTGCCGGGTCATTACGATTCGTGGGAACAGACGCTTCACCCGGACGACTACGACCGGTGTATGAAGGCGTTGGCGGACTACATGGACGGGCGTGCGGTGTATTACGAGGACGAGTTTCGGTTGCGCAAGAAGGACGGGGGGTATCACTGGATCCATTCGCGTGGTGAGATTGTGGAACGGGACGCGGAGGGTCGGCCGATGCGAATGACGGGGGTGCATCGGGATATTGATACGCGTCGTCGGGCCGAAGAGGCGATGCGTGAGAGTGAGGAGCGTCTGGCGCTGGCGATCCGCGCGGGGAACCTTGGGGTGTGGGATCGGGACGTGCTGACGGGGCGTGTGGTGTATGACACGGCGTGGGCGCGGCGGATCGGTTTGACGCTGTGCGAGGAGCCGACGACGTATGAGCGGTGGGTGGAGGCGTTGCATCCGGATGATGGTGATCGTGCGGTGGCGAAGACTTGGGCGCACCTGTCGGGTGAGATCGATCATTATGAGGACGAGTTTCGCTTGAAGCGGGTGGGTGGGGGGTGGCACTGGATTCAGTCGTTTGGTGAGATTGTGAAGCGGGACGAGGAGGGGCGACCGCTGCGTTTGATGGGGATTCATCGGGACATCGATGCGCGCAAGCGGGCGGAGCTGTCGTTGCAGGAGAGCGAGGCGATGGCGCGACAGCTGGCGATGCGTCAGCAGGTGTTGTTGCGGGAGCTGGATCACCGCGTGCGGAACAACCTGGTGGGATTGATTGCGCTTGTGTCGATGTATCAGGGCAGCACGCGGGACGTGGATGCGTTTGCGGAGAAGGTGAAGGGGAAGCTGGGCGCGATGGGTCGTGTGCACGACATGATCAGTTTGGGTGGCCGCGAGGCGGTGGAGTTTTGCGCGTTGCTGAGCGAGCTGGCGGATCAGTTTGATGTGGGCCAGGGCTTGATGCGGGTGGAGTGTCAGGCGATTCGGCTGATTCCGCGTCAGGCGGTGCCGATGGCGATGGTGTTTCATGAGATGTTTGCCAACAGCGTCAAGCACGGCGCGCTATCGGTGACGGGGGGGCGTATCGAGGTGAGTGTCGAGGTCGAGTGTGAGGGGGTGGGTGCCGCTGCGCGGCGGGTGAAGTTGAGCTGGCGTGAGTTGGGTTGCGACCGTGGTGAAGAAAGCGGGGTTGCCGGGCCGCAAGAGGGTCAGGGGTTGGGGTTGATCCGCGGGTTGGTGGAGTTTGATCTGGGCGGGGAGGTGCGTTTTGGTTTTTGCGCAGGAGGGCTTGAGGCGGAGATGGTGTTTGCGATCGAGCCGGTGGAAGACGTGGCGGAGGTGGTGGCGCGTTACGGGGTGTTGGGTGCTTGGGGGTCGGGTCAAATGAAGGGTGGTGGGGGGCGTTAATCGAGCCACTGCTTGGACTTGAGCTTGGCGGGGAGGTAGGTGTCGGTGATGAAGGAGAAGTCCTTGTTGGAGAGGGCTTCGAGTTCGAGCTTGACGCCGAGCTTGAGCATGTGCTTGATTTCGCGTTGCCAGGGCTTGGACTGGAACCAGGGGTAGTTGAGGATTTCTTTTGCGCGTCGCTTGTCCTGGTCGTTGAGGTTGATGGAGACGGACTTGGAGACGTCGAAGCGGTCGGCGTCGTAGCTGGACATGCCGATGAAGCGAGCGTCGGGGATGGCCATGCGTTCGGATTCGAAGGCGAGGTTGATGGAGCCCTGTTTGACGACGGAGTAGATGTAGTACCCCCAGGGGTCGTTATCGACGAGGACGTAGACGGGGAGTTTCTTTTCGGTGTGCATGCGGTAGATGAGGCGTCTGACACCGCGTGGGGGTTGTCCGCCGCCGTGGACGATCATGCACTTGTGTTTTTCCCAGAAGCGGTCTTCGCTGAAGCGACGCCAGACGGCGCCTTTTTCGATGAGGAGGATGAACCTGGCGTTGGTTTTTCCGAACTGGATGATGTTGTCTTCGACGATGGAGGGGACGGCCCATCCGCCGGAGCCCATCTTGGACAGGTCGATGGTGTCACCGTTGTCGGTGATGGTCATGGGTCCGACCATGGCGCCCTTGGGTTCGGCGAATAGGCCGAGCTCTTCGCGGAGCGTGCTGAGCGTGACCTCGAGGTCTTCGATGATGGGGTCGGACTCGGACTGTTCGTCGAAGGTGTTTTCTTTTGTGCCGGGGATGGAGTGCTTGGAGTGGTAGAAGAGGTCGCGGATGGAGGTGGTTTTTTCCTGGTCTGACAGGTCTTTGCAGCCGGCGGCGATGAGGGTGGTCTGCATGAACTTCTTGGCCTGGCCGAGGTTGAAGAAGGATCGGCGTTGGGTGTTGGAGCCCATGCGGATGAGTCCGGCCTTGGCGTCGAAGCTGACGTTGGAGAGGGCTCGCGTGGGGATGTTGACGCCGGGGTCGCGCTGGTCGGCGACTTGTGAGACGATGTCGTTGGCCAGGTCGGTGAGGCGCGCGCCGACGGGTGAGCGGTTGGGTTTTTTGCGTGTGCGTTTGGCGGGGGTGGTTTTGGCGGCGCGGGCGGTTTTTTTCGTCGTGCGTGCGGAGGCTTTCCCGGCGGTCTTTTTGGCGACCTTCTTCTTGACCACCTTTTTCTTGACGATCTTCTTTTTGACGATTTTCTTCTTGGCCATGGTGGGTGTGTGCTTTCGGTGGCGGGGTTTAGTCAAAGAGGGAGTCGGTGGGGTCGGGCTCGGTGTTTTTCTTTGCGGATTTGCGTTTGGGTTTGGGGGCGGCTTCGGTGGGCTGGGCGTCGATGATGATGGTGGCGTCGTCTTTCTTGAGTGAGGCTGCGACGTCGCCGGCGGCGCCTTTTTTCCTGATGGGCTTGCCGTTTTCGTCGAACTCGGTGTCGGCGAACTCGGTGACGTGTTTGGCGACGGCTTCGAACTGGGCCTTGACGGTGTCGGGGTCGAGCGAGTCGTCGATCTTGTTGAGGGCGAGGGCGACCTCCCCGATGTATTTCTCGAAGACGCTTCGGCGTTCGCCTTCGCGGCGAGCGCGCTGGCGTTTGCGGACGTAGGTGTTGAGCTTCCGTCCGCACTCGGAGATGGCGAGCTTGATCTGTTTTCTGATCTCGTCGTAGTCGGCGATGGCTTCCTTGGATTCGCTGGTGAAGGGGACCCAGACGGAGGCCATGTGGATGAAGATGACGAGTGGGCCCTGGGGCAGTGCGCCGCGTGACTGGCTTAGGCCGTAGTTGCGCCAGTTGGTGTCGAGCATGGCCTTGAAGGCGCAGCAGGCGGACTGTTGGTAGAGCAGTGGGACGCGGTTGGCGAAGCGGATGACGCGTGAGAGTCCTTCGGATTCGAGCTTTCCGCCGTAGGCGAGTCCGACTTCGATCTGGAAGGGGGTGCCGCGGTAGGCGGCGGGGGGGCGCGT
>JANQJT010000240.1 GCA_028281485.1 Phycisphaeraceae bacterium | reverse complement strand
TTTCGCCCGTTTCCGTGCGATCGCCGACGCGTGCGGGGCGATTCTGATGGCGGACATCGCGCACATCGCGGGCCTGGTGGCCGGCGGTTCGCATCCGTCGCCGTTCCCGCACTGCGACATCGTGACGACGACGACGCACAAGACGCTGCGCGGGCCGCGCGGTGGGCTGATCCTGACGAACAACGAAGAGATCGCTAAGAAGGTGGACAAGGCGGTGTTCCCCGGCACGCAGGGCGGGCCGCTGATGCACGTGATCGCGGGCAAGGCGGTGTGCTTTGGCGAGGCGTTGAAGCCGGAGTTCAAGACGTACGCCGAGCAGGTGGTTGCCAACGGCAAGGCGCTGGCGAAGGGGCTGATGGATCGCGACTGGGGGATCTCGAGCAACGGCACGGAGAATCACCTGGTGCTGATCGACCTGCGCCGGACGGACACGGAGCTGACCGGTCGCGACGCGGCGGGCTGGCTGGAGAATGCGGGGATCATCACCAACAAGAACACGGTGATGCAGGACGAGCGGAGCCCGATGGTGACCAGCGGCGTGCGTCTGGGTACGCCGGCGTTGACGACGCGCGGCTTCAAGGAAGAACAGATCGACCAGGCGGCGGAACTGATCGACCGGGTGTTGCGCAGCGGCGGCGACGAGTCGGTCGCTGAGCAGGTGCGTAGCGAGGTCGTCACGCTGTGCACGCAATTCCCGATGCCACACTGAGTTGAGGGTGTTGATGAAAACCGTGTGTCAGGGGCGACGCGGCGATCGTGTGGGAGTCGAGCGTTAAAGAATAGTGAGTGGGACTTAAAAACCCCGCTAGTACGCAAGGCACTAACGGGGCGGAGGGGAGAAAGATGATCTAGGTAGCGTTATCGGCGTCAGCCGCCGCGAACGGTTAGTTTTTTGTGACAATTGCCGTTTTCAGCCCCCTTGGCTGGGTTGCATCTGTCTCTTTTTTACTAGTTTAACATGTCCATAGCAAGAATAACGCTTCGATTTTAATCGTTTTTTTGCTTTCCTCGCTCCGGATCGCGTTCATTCGTGTCCACCTCGGAAATACGCCTGTGCGCTTATAGCGGTTCGGCTGAGGCATTATAGTCGCCGATTTTGCAAGAGTCTGTGCGTTTATTATCGGAATTCAGGCGATCTGGGCGGGTCTGGTGGCCACGTGGGCGTGCTCGGTTTCGTACATCCGGGCGGCCCTGAGCAGCAGGGATTCGCTGAAGGTGGGGCCGAGCAGCTGGAAGCCCAGCGGCAGGGTCTTGCCGTCGACGGTGGTGTGGCCGGCGGGGATGGAGATGCCGGGGATGCCGGCGAGGTTGGCGTTGACGGTGTAGACGTCGTTGAGATACATCTCGAGGGGGTCGTCGGTCTTGTCGCCGACGCGGAAGGCGGGGCCGGTGGTGGTGGGGCAGACGATGGCGTGGCAGGACTGGAAGGCGGTGTCGAAGTCGTTCTTGATCAGGCGACGGACCTTGAGGGCGCGGAGGTAGTAGGCGTCGTAGTAGCCGGACGACAGGGCGTAGGTGCCGAGCATGATGCGGCGTTTGACCTCGTCGCCGAAGCCCTCGGCGCGGCTGGCGGCGTAGAGGTCGATCAGGTCTTCGGGGTTTTCGGTGCGGTGTCCGTAGTGGACGCCGTCGTAACGGGCGAGGTTACTGGAGGCCTCGGCGGTGGCGACGATGTAGTAGGTGGGGATGCCGTAATCGGTGTGGGGCAGGTCGACTTCGACGATTGTTGCGCCGCGGTCGGTGTAGGTTTCGATGACCTTTTGCATGGCGGCGGTGACGGCGGGGTCGTTGCCCTCGCCCATGTACTGCTTGGCGACGCCGATGCGGAGGTCCTCGATGGGTGTGTCGAGTTGGGCGGTGTAGTCGGGGATGGGGCCGGACGTGTTGAGGTCGGCGGAGGTGGAGTCGCGCGGGTCGTGCCCGGCGATGGCGTTGAGCATGAGGGCGGTGTCGGTGACGGTGTGTGTGAAGGGGCCGATCTGGTCGAGGCTGCTGGCGAAGGCGACGAGGCCGAAGCGTGAGATCAGGCCGTAGGTGGGCTTGAGCCCGATGACGCCGCAGAGCGCTGCGGGTTGGCGGATGGACCCGCCGGTGTCGGAGCCGAACGAGGCGGCGGCGAGGTCTGCGGCGACGGCTGCGGCGCTGCCGCCGGACGAGCCGCCGGGCACGCGCTGGGTGTCCCAGGGATTGCGTGTGGGTTGGAAGCCGGAGTTCTCGGTGGACGAGCCCATGGCGAACTCGTCGAGGTTGGTCTTGCCGAGGACGATGGCGCCGGCGGCTTCGAGTTTTTCGACGGTGGTGGCGGTGTAGGGCGCCTGGAAACCGGAGAGGATTTTGGAGGAGCAGGTGGTGTGGCCGTAGGTGGTGGCGAGGTTGTCCTTGAGTGCGATGGGCACGCCGGCGAGGGGGCCTGTGACTTGGCCGGCGTCGACAGCGGCGGCGCGCTCGGTGGCGCGGTTGGCGTAGGTTTCGTTGTAGACGTTCAAGGAAGGATTGAGCGACTCGATGCGGTCGAGGTAGGCGCGCGTGACATCTGTTGCGGTCAGATCGCCTGCGGCGATGGCGTCCTTGATGTCGGCGGCGGAGGCGGTGACGGGATCGAAGCTCATGCGCCGCTCCCTTCGCCGAGGACCTTGGGGACCTTGAAGAACGGGGGGTCGGAGGCGGGGGCGTTGGCCAGGGCCGCGTCGACGGGCATGCCGGGCGGGGGGGTGTCGGGGCGGAGCTTGTTGGTCATGTCGGTGGGGTGTGCCATGGGCTGGACGTTTTCGACGTCGAGTTCGGAGAGCTTGTCGATGTAGCCGAGCACGTGGGAGAGCTGCTCGGCGAAGAAGTGGATTTGTTTATCCGACAGCTTCAAGCGTGAGAGCTTGGCGACGTGTCGGACCTGTTGATCGGTGAGTTTCTCGCTCATGGGGCCAATAGGGTAGCGGGGTGGGGGCGATGATGCCACGCAGGCCGGCAGGGGCGTTTTTGCGCAAAGGGTCGGTTGAAAGTGCGATGGATCGACCGATCGGCGACAGATGTTTGTCGCTGGGGCGTCTGTTGCGGTGTATCGGGTACGACAACTCCAATGGGCTGTGACAGGTGCGGGTGAGCCGTGGGACGCTACACTGTTCCGACTCGTTCGCCTTACAAGAAAGCAGAGCATAGCGATGACCATGACAAAGCGATGGGGCCTGGCGTTGGCCTCGGTGTTGATGATGATCGGGTGCGGCACGTCCGCGCAGGCGCAGACGCCGACGACGGGCAAGCACACGTTCAAGATCGGCAGCGAGCACTTCCTGCTGGACGGCAAGAAGATGGTGTTGCGTTGTGGTGAGATTCACCCGACGCGCGTGCCGAAAGAGTACTGGCGACACCGCCTGCAGTTGTGCAAGGCGATGGGGTTGAACACGGTCAGCGTGTACGTGTTCTGGAACTACCACGAGCGTGAGAACGGCACGTTTGCGTGGGAAGGCCAGGCGGACCTGGCGGAGTTCTGCCGGATCGCGCAGGAAGAGGGGCTTTGGGTTTTGCTTCGGCCGGGGCCTTACGTGTGCAGCGAGTGGGAGATGGGTGGGTTGCCTTGGTGGTTGCTCAAGCACGACGACATCGCGCTGCGCAGCCGCGACCCGCGTTTTATGAAGGAGGCGCGCGAGTACATCAAGGAGGTCGGCCGGGTGTTCGGCGACCTGCAGGTGACGCGCGGCGGACCGATCCTGATGGTGCAGGTGGAGAACGAGTACGGCTTCTACAGCGACGACGCGGAATACATGGGCGAGCTGCGCCGGGTCTTCCTGGACGCGGGGTTCGATGTGCCGCTGTTTGCGTGCAACCCGATCTGGCACCTGCGTCGGGGGCACCGCGACGACCTGTTCCCCGTGGTGAACTTCGGCAGCAATCCGCGCGAGGCGTTCCGTCGGTTGCGGGAGATCCGCAAGGACGGGCCGCTGATGAGCGGCGAGTTCTATCCCGGTTGGTTTGATACCTGGGGCAACCCGCACCACTACGGCAATTTGAAGCAGTACCTGGCGGACATCGAGTACATGCTCGAGAACGACGCGTCGTTCAGCATCTACATGGCGCACGGCGGATCGACGTTTGGTTTGTGGGCGGGGGCGGATCGTCCGTTCAAGCCGGACACGTCGAGCTACGACTACGATGCGCCGATCAGCGAGGCGGGTTGGACGACGAAGAAGTTCTTCGCGGCGCGCGAGTTGATGAGCCGATACCTGCTGCCGGGTGAGACGATCCCCGAGCCGGCGGCGAACAATCCGGTGATGACGATCGACGCGTTCGAGCTGACCGAGCGTGCGCCGGTGTTTGAGAACCTCCCGGCGGGTCGCCAGAAGTCTGAGTTGAAGACGTATGAGCAGCTGGACCAGGCGTTTGGTGTGGTGGTGTATCGCACGACACTGCCGGCGGGTCCGGCGGGCAAGCTGTCGGTCACCGCGGCGCACGACTTCGGTTGGGTGCTGCTGGGCGGCGAGGAAGTCGGCGTGTTCGACCGACGGGCGCAGCGCTACAAGGTCAGCGTTCCGGCGCGGACCGAGCCGACGCAACTGGACATCCTGATCTACACGATGGGTCGCGTGAACTTCGGTCAGCAGATTCACGATCGCAAGGGCCTGCACGGGCCGGGGGTGCTGACGATGGGATCGCGTGAGATCGAATTGAAGCGTTGGGAGCATTTCCAGCTGCCGATGACGGCTGGGATGTTGGATGGCTTGAAGTACCGACCGCTTTCTTCGTCGGGGTCTACCGAAGCCGCGGCGTTCTATCGCGGCACGTTCAGCGTTGATCGGGCACACGACACGTTCCTGAACCTGCGTCCGTGGGGTAAGGGGATCGTGTGGGTGAACGGCCGATGCATCGGCCGGTTCTGGAACATCGGTCCGACGCAGACGATGTACATCCCCGGTCCGTGGCTAAACGAGGGTGACAACGAGATCGTGATCTTCGACCTGATCGGGCCGGACGAGCCTGTGATCGCGGGTCTGACCGAGCCGAATCTCAACGAGTTGCGCCCGGAGAAGAACTTCGGCGGCTCGCGTCGCGCGGATGTGAAGCTGGTGCTGGAGGGCGTGAAGCCGGCGCACGAAGGCGCGTTCAAGTCCGGCGACCAGGTGCAGGTGGTGAAGTTTGCCAAGCCGGTGTCGGGCGAGTTCTTCTGCCTGGAGAGCCTGAACGCGTTCGGCAACCGCGAGTTTGCGGGTGCGGCGGAGCTGGACCTGATTGACGCGCGTGGTCGGAACATCGACCGGTCGACGTGGACGATCGCTTACGTCAGCAGCGAGGAGCGCGTCGGCGAGGACGGCACGGCTGAGAACGCGATCGACGGACAGACCGCGAACTTCTGGCACACCCAGTGGGACGGCGCCCAGCCGAAGCACCCGCACCACCTGGTGATCGGCCTGGGCAAGGAAGAGACGATCGCGGGGTTCCGTTACGTGCCGCGTCCGGGTGGCGACGTGAACGCGGGCGGTCGGATCAAGGACTTCCGGATTTACGTGGGTGACGGCCTGGTGGTGCCCAAGCAGTAAGGTCCATCTGTGACGAAACGATCGGCGTCGGTTGGCCTGCGGGGGTCCAACCGATGACGAGCTTGATCTTGCGAAGGTCGCGATCGCTACGCGCGAGATCAAGAGCTTGGATTCCATCGGCGCAAAGG
>JANQJT010000132.1 GCA_028281485.1 Phycisphaeraceae bacterium | reverse complement strand
CGGCGACGCTGACCAGCAACCTGGTCGAGGGCAACTTCCCGCCGTACAAGGACGTGATCCCCAAGGACCAGGACCGCAAGGCGGTTTTCGCCACCGACGTGCTGGCCAGCGGCGTGCGTCGCGCGGCGCTGCTGACCAACGAGGAATCCAAGGGCGTGAAACTTTCGTTCACCGGCGAGCATCTCACCCTTACCAGCCGCGCCCCCGAGATGGGCGAGGCCGAGGTGGTCGTGCCGATCGAGAGCTTCAACGGCGAGCCCATCGAGATCGGTTTCAACCCGCAGTTCGTCACCGACGTGTTGAAGGTGGTGGACGCCGACGAGGTGTCGATCGAGATGAAGGCCCCGAACAAGCCGGGCGTTCTGAAGGTCGGCAGTGATTTTCTTTATGTCGTGATGCCGATCAGTCTCGGATGATCGGTGATCGAGGCTTGGTATGCCCAGACACGGCGGTGGATTCAATGTGACGGGCGCCGGCGGCAAGGCGGCGGGCGGGGACGACGATTTCGCCCCCGAGGGACGCAGCAGCAAGCAGCGTTACAAGCAGTTCCGCGAGAGCCGATCCTGGAAAGACACGCACGAGGGCGACGGGTCGGCTGACGATCGTGCGCGGCTCGAGGCGCACCAGCGGCGGGGGTACATCGGCAAGTACAAGCGGGTGGTCTGGCCCTACCGCGCGGCGGTGGCGAAGCTGATCGCGATCGGCGCGTTGGCCGCGATCGCCGACATCGTTGCGCCGTACCTGCTCAAGTTCATCATCGACGACGTGCTGATGCCGGTGGGGTTGGCGGTGAGCGAGCGGGTGACGGGGTTGGCGCTGCTGGGGGGGCTGGGGCTGGCGCTGGTGATCGGGGCCCGCGCGCTGGACATGTACCGCAACATCCACACGATCGCGCTGAACCACAAGATCATCGTGCGGCTGCGCAGGAAGCTGCTCAAGCACCTGTTGAACCTGTCGCTGGGCGACCTGTACGACATGAAGACGGGCACGGTGGTGAGCCGGCTGAGCAACGACGTGGACAAGGGCACGGGGCTGATGCAGATGGCGATCATGTCGCCGGCCGCGGCGTTCTGGCGTGTGTTGTTCGCCACGATCCTGTTGTTCTACGAGAACTGGAAGCTGGCGTTGGCGGCGTGGCTGATATTACCGTTCATGCTGGCGGTGTCGCTGATCTGGGTGCGTCGTATTCGGCCGATCTTCCGGTCGGCGGGGCGGGACCGGAACATCATCGACGGTCGCGCGACGGAGACGTTTACGGGCATCCGCGTGGTGCGGACGTTCCGGCGCGAGCCGCGCGAGCGGTTCGACTACACCGTGGCCGACGACACGATGATCCGCAAGCGTCTGTTCGGGATGAACACGGCGATGATCATCGACGGGATCTGGCAGCTGCTGATTCCGCTCAGCGTGATGTTGCTGGTGCTGGTCGGTGGGCTGCTTTACATCTTCGACCACGCGCCGGGCTCGACCGTGCCGATCCACGAGCGCACGAGCATCGGTCAGATCATCGCGTTCCAGGTGATGATGCCGATGCTGCTGATGCCGATCTTCCGCATCGTCAGCTCGCTGAGCCAGACGCAGGAGGCGCTGAGCGGCATGGAGCGTGTGTTCGAGGTGTTCGATATGCCGCCGGACAAGCCGGACGCGCCCAACGCGGTCGATGCGCCGCCGAGCGTGGAGCGGATCGATTTCGACGCGGTTTCGTTTGCGTACGAGGAGGGTCGGCCGGTCATCAGGGACTTCGAGCTGAGCGTGCCGGGCGGGGCGGTGGTGGCGCTGGTCGGCGCCAGCGGTGCGGGCAAGACGACGATGACGGACCTGATCGCGCGGTTCTACGATCCGACGGGCGGGGCGATCAAGCTGAACGGGACGGACCTGCGTTACATCAAGCTGGCGGGGTATCGGAAGATGGTCGGCGTGGTGCAGCAGGAGGTGTTTTTGTTCGACGGGTCGGTGCGCGACAACGTGGCGTACGGCCGGCGCACCGCGACGGACGAGGAGATCATCAACGCGGCTAGGCGCGCGAACGCGTGGGAGTTCATCCAGAAGCTGCCGCGCGGGTTGGACACGATCATCGGGGAGCGGGGCGTGAAGCTGTCGGGCGGGCAGCGGCAACGGATCAGTATTGCGCGGGCGATCCTGGCCGACCCGAAGATATTGATTCTCGACGAGGCGACGAGCAACCTGGACACCGAGAGCGAGCAGCTCATCCAGCAGGCGCTGGCTGATCTCTATGCCAATCGCACGACGTTTGTGATTGCGCACCGGCTGAGCACTGTGACGCACGCGGACATGATCGTGGTGATGGACAAGGGGAGGATCGTGGAGACTGGGACGCACGACGACCTGATGGCGGCTGAGGGTTTGTACTACACGATGGTCGAGCGGCAGCGCCAGTTCGCGGTGGACGAGGGGTACGCGTAAAGGGTTACTTCTTGATCGCGTTCTTCATCATCTCGATCTGTTCGAAGGTGGGCTTGAAGGTGCCGGGGACGTGCGTGGCGCCCCACATGATCATCTCGAAGAGGACGGGGCGGAGGGCCTGGCCGGCGGACGTGAGGTGGTACTCGTAGCGGGGCGGGTTGTCCTGGTAGGGGCGGGCCTCGATCAGGCCGGTCTCCTGCATGGCCTTGAGGCGGTTGGTGAGGATGTTGGAGGGGATGGATTCGGCGGAGTCGGTGAAGTCGCCGAACCGCTTTTTCTCGAAGAACATCATGTCGCGGATGATCAGTAGGGTCCACTTGTCGCCGAGGCGATCGAGGATCGCGCTGATGGGGCACTGGGAGCGCATTTCCGGGTTGTTGCGGTCGTGGATGAGGGGCATGGTAAAAATATCGGCCAAGTTACTTGCAAAATGAAAGTATAGGGGTAGAATTGGGCCGTGTCACTTGCAAATCGCAAGCTACTTCATTTCATAGGGAGCGCGACATGTCATTCATTGAAGGATTGATCGAGGAGCTGCGGGCGTCTGCGCCGGTGACGCGGAAGCTGTTGGAGCGGGTGCCGGCCGACAAGCTGGATTGGAAGCCGGGCGCCAAGGCGATGACGCTGGGGCAGCTCGCCTTCCACATCGCCACCATCCCCGGCGTTGTGTCGGGGATGATCCAGAATGACGTCGACATCACCGGCATGGACTTTGTACCATCGGTGCCGGAGAGTTATGAGCAGATCACCGAGGCGTTCGAGCAGAACCTGGCCGACGCCGAGCAGCGGCTGCGTGCGTTCAGCGACGCGCGTCTGGCCGAGAACTGGAAGGTGAAGAAGGGTGACGATGTGATGATGGAGATGCCGGTGCCGGTGGCGCTGCGCAACATCCTGTTCAATCACCTGTATCACCACCGCGGTCAGTTGGCGACGTACTTCCGTTGCCTGGATGTGCCGGTGCCGGCGGTGTTCGGCACGAGCGCCGATGAGAACCCGTTTGCTGAATCGGCGTCTGCGGCGGGCTGAGTTTTTCATTCGGGGCGTCGTTTACATCGACATCGATGACAATGTAAAAAAACCCCGCGGTGTTGGGCCGCGGGGTTTGGTGGTTGGGGTTGGGAGTGATCAGACGCGTTCGGGGGTTTGCGCTTCTTCTTCGGTCTCGAGTTCGCCGTCGAGGAAGCCCTCGAGCTTGCGGGCGCGGACGGGGTGTTGCAGCTTCCGCAGCGCCTTGGCTTCGACCTGACGGACGCGTTCGCGGGTGACCTTGAAGATGCGGCCGACCTCTTCGAGGGTGTAGGTGTAACCGTCGCCCAGGCCGTAGCGGAGCTTGATGATCTCGCGTTCGCGGTAGGTGAGGGTCTTGAGGACGGCCTCGATGCGGTCGCGGAGCATGTCCTGCGCGGCGGTATCGGTCGGGGCCTCGGTGGAGTCGTCCTCGATGAAGTCGCCGAAGTAGGAGTCTTCGGATTCGCCGACGGGTCGGTCGAGGCTGATGGGGTGTCGGCTGATCTTGAGGACGCGTCGGCACTCGGCGACGGGCATCTTGGCGATCTTGGCGATCTCTTCGACGGTGGGCTCGCGGCCGAACTCCTGGAGGAGGTTCTTGGAGATGTTGCGCAGCTTGCTCATCGTCTCGATCATGTGGACCGGGATGCGGATGGTGCGTGCGTGGTCGGCGATGGCGCGGGTGATGGCCTGTCGGATCCACCAGGTGGCGTAGGTGGAGAACTTGTAGCCGCGCTTGTACTCGTACTTGTCGACGGCGCGCATCAGGCCGGTGTTGCCTTCCTGGATGATGTCGAGGAAGCTCAGGCCGCGGTTGCGGTACTTCTTGGCGATGGAGACGACGAGGCGGAGGTTGCCGCCGGACAGGTCGCGCTTGGCCTGCTCGTAGTCGTCGAAGACGACCTTGATGTCGGCCAGGAGCTGGGCGAGCTGTTCGGGCTCGGCGAGGACCAGGCAGCGCAGGCCGGCCAGTTCCTCGTTCATCACGGCGACGTCTTCGGGGTCGTACTTGTCGGGGTACTTGTCGGCGCGGTCGAGCTCGCGACCGAGCTGCTTCATCTTGTCGGAGATGGAGCGGAGCTTGTACATGAGGGGCTGGATGCGGCTGGTGCGCAGGCTGAGCTCCTCGATGAGGGTGGCGAGCTTGCGGCGCCGACGCCGGATGGACGATTCGATCTCCTCGCGCTCGGCCTTGCGGAGGCGTTCGGTGTCGAGCCGCTCCCACTCCTCGCGGTTCAGCTCGAGCAGCTTGCGGACGGTGCCGAGGTTGTGGGGGATGCGCGTGGCGATCTTCTCCTTGGCGTTCTCCTCGGCGGTGGAGATCTTCATGGTGCGGTCGAAGGGGAGGTTGCCGGTCTGGACCATCTCGAGTGTGTCGACGGCCTGCTGGATGGCGTAGTCGTTTTCGAGGACCTTGCGGCGGAAGATGTAGCGTGTGAGCTCGATCTTCTTTGCCAGCCGGATCTCTTCTTCGCGGGTGAGCAGGGAGATCTCGCCCATCTGGGTGAGGTACATGCGGACGGGGTCGTCGATGCGGCGCGTGCCGGCTTCGCGCAGGGCCTCGTCGAGGGCGGCGCTGGTGTCGGCCTCGGAGGCATCGGCGATGTCGACGGCGGGCGGCGCGTCCTCGGCGAAGAGCACGCGGGTCTCGCGGAGGCCCTTGCCCTGGACGAGGCGTGTTCCGTCGGTTTCGACGCGGTGGAGCAGATCGTCGACCTTGTCCGGATCGACCCACTCGTCGGGGACCATCGCGGTGATGTCGTCGTAGCTGATGCGTCCGCTGGAGCGACCGCGGTCGAGCATCTTCTCGAGCGTGAGGTCGTCTGCGTCTGTCAGTTTCAGTGGTGCTTGCGTATCGGTCATTTTCTTCTTGGCCTTCCTGGTCTTCTTGTCTCGTGCCGCGCCCCTCCTGAGGCGGCTCGGTGTCGCGGGGGTATCCCTTTGCTTAGTCGTTAGTGTCTCGTTCGCGGCAGGCGAGACATGTCGTTGTGTGTTTTGACATGTTCTCTCAGCTGCAGCAAACGTTGTTCCAGATCATCTTCCTGTGAATCTGTAAAGCGGTTTTCGTTGTACTGATGTTTGGCGATCTGAGCGTGGAGCTGTTCGGCGGCGGCGGTGAGGGCGCGGGCGATGGCTTCGGGGTCGTCGTCGCACTTGCGGGCGGCCTCGAGCTTGAGGTCGAGGGCGTGGCGGAGCAGCTGTTCGTCTTCGATGAGGCTGCGCAGGTCCATGGAGTCGAGAGCGTCGTGTTCGGCGAGCCAGTTGTGTGCGTATTCAAAGACGCTTCGGGTGGCCGGATGTTTCAGGTCACCTGCGGCGATGGACTCTTCCAGGGCGCGTCCGTCGGGCATGGTGGCGCCGAAGAGGTCGGGGCGGTTGAGCAGGCAGCCGACGAGGGTCTGTTCGAGGGGGCTGGAGGGGGTGGGGGCGTCGGGGAGCTCGGGGTGGATGTCGTATTCGACGGAATCGGGGATCGGGGTCGGGGCTTGCGTGGGGGCGGGGCGGCGCTGGGCCATGCCCTTGAGCATGCGGTCGACAGCGGTGACGTCGAGCTTGAGCAGCTGTGCGACGCGGTGGAGGATGATGCCGCGGCGTGCGGGCTCGATCTTGCGCAGGCCGAGCTGGGCGAGGGTGGCGAGGTATTGTTCGGCGATGCGCTGGCGGCCGGTGAGGGTGTCCGTGGCGTCGGCGGCGGCGCGGACGCGATCGTAATGGAAGTCCATCGCGTCGATGGCGTTGTCGAGGATGTTGCGCCACTGGTCGGCGCCGTTTTCGTTGGATAGCAAGTCGGCGGGGTCCGATCCGGTGGGTAGTACGGCGATGGCCACGTCGACCGGTTCGCTGAAGAAGACCTCGACGGCGCGGTCGGCGGCCTTCTGTCCTGCGGCATCGGCATCAAAGACGAGGATCACCTTGTCGCAGTAGCGTCTTAGTTCGATGGCGTGTTGGCTTGTGAGGGCTGTGCCGAGTGTGGCGACGGCGTTGGTGAAGCCGGCCTGGTGACAGGCGATGACGTCGGTGTAGCCTTCGACGATGACGGCGGTGCGGCTGTCGATGATGGGCTTCTTGGCCAGGTGCAGGCCGTAGAGCGTGGCGGACTTGTTGAACAGGGTGTTCTCGGCGCTGTTGAGGTATTTGGGTTCGTCCTCGGCGCGGAGCTTGCGACCGCCGAAGGCGATGGGTCTGCCGATGGCGTCGAAGATGGGGAAGATGAGGCGGTGGCGGAACTTGTCGAAGCCGGAGCCGTCCTGTCGTGTGCCGATGAGACCGGCGGCCTGGTAGGTGCGGTCGTTGCCTTTGGCGTCGCGGATGGCGGAGGCCATGGCGTCCCACTGGTCGGGGGCG
>JANQJT010000140.1 GCA_028281485.1 Phycisphaeraceae bacterium | reverse complement strand
CCCGCGTCGGCGTGTGCCGGCGAGCGGTCGGTTGGTGACGACGCCGTCCTGCACGCGGCAGAGGATCTCGGGGCTGGAGGCGACGAGGATGCAGCCGGCGGCCTGGAGGTAGAACATGTACGGCGAGGGGTTGACGACGCGCAGGGCGCGGTAGATGTCGAACGGGTCGGCGGCGGTCTGCCTCTCGAAGCGCTGTGAGAGGACGACCTGGAAGATATCGCCGGCGGCGATGTACTGCTTGGCGTCTTCCACCATCTGCTCGTAGCGTTCGCGGGGCATGTTGGACTGCTGCGGCGCGGAGGGTGGGGTGGAGAGATCGACCTCGCCGGGGGTGAGGGGGTTGGTGGCGGACTCGATGAGGTCGACGATGAGGTCGAGTTCTTCGCAGCCGGCCTCGTAGGCGGCTTCGACCGAGTCGTGTTCGTCGAGGAGGACGTGATTGATGGCGAGGACGTTTTTGTGGACGTGGTCGAAGGCGACGACCTGTCGGTAGAGGCCGAAGTGCATGTCGGGCAGCTTGCGGTCGTCGGTGGGGGGCGTGTCGAGTTTTTCGGATTCGACGTAGCGGACGGTGTCGTAGCCGGCCATGCCGACCCAGCCTCCGGTGAAGTCGGGCAGCTCGTCGACGGGCGCGAGTTTCCATTGGGCGGTGAGACGGCTCATCTCGCCGAGGGGGTCTTCGGATTGGTAGTGTTCGATGTCGCCGCCGAGGTGTCGTGTGACGCGGTGGCCGTAGGCGATGATCTGTGCGATGGGGCGCGTGCCGAGGAAGCTGTAGCGTGCGGCGTGGTCACCGCCGACGACGGATTCGAGCAGGAAGCTGGGGGCGAAGCGGTCGTCTGTGGTGACGAGCCTGCGATAGGCGAGGACGGGTGTGAGCTGGTCGCTCATGAGGCGGCGGTAGATGGGGATGAGGTTGCCCTGCTCGGCGCGGGATTTGAACTGCTCGAAGCTGGGTTGGTAGATGGCCATGGGTTGATGAGTGTATCAGTGTTGTGTGCGATGGCCAACGCGGTGCGGTAGCATTTGGCGCAAGGAGATCGGCGATGCGCATCATCCGTTATGTCAATGAACGGGGCCTGGCGCGGTGGGGGTGCGTGACCGGAGCGGAGGACGCACAGGCGGAGGTGGTGACGGGGGGATTGGGGAAAGGGTTTGCGGGGACGGGTCAGCGCGAGGGAGTGGCGCGGGTGCTTGCGCCGGTTGAGCCGCGCGCGATCTTTTGTATCGGGCAAAACTATCGCCGGCACGCCGAGGAGATGGGCTCGCCGATACCCGAGCGGCCGGTGGTGTTCATGAAGAACCCGGCGAGCGTGAATGGGCCGGGTGGTGAGATCGTGCTGCCGCGTTGTTCTGAGCGGGAAGAGGTGGACTGGGAGTGTGAGCTGGCGGTGGTGATCGGGCGGGATGTCAAAGACATTTCAGAGGATCGAGCGCTGGAGTGCGTGGCGGGGTATACGGTGGGCAACGATGTCAGTGCGCGGTGGTGGCAGAAGAAGGGCAGCGGGGGGCAGTGGATAAGGGGTAAGAGCTTTGACACGTTTTGTCCGCTTGGGCCGGTGCTGGTGACGGCGGACGAGATCGGTGATCCGCAAGACCTGCGGCTGACGACGACGGTCAACGGCCAGCTGATGCAGGACGGTCACACGTCGGACATGATCTTCGGCGTGGCGGAGCTGATCGCGGAGCTGAGCCGGGACACGACGCTGTTGGCGGGGACGGTGCTCATGACGGGGACGCCGAGCGGCGTGGGGGCGGGGCGCGAGCCGCGGGTGTTTTTGAAAGACGGTGACGCCGTGGTGTGCGCGATCGATGGGATCGGGGAGTTAAGGAATCGGGTGGTGGCGCGGGGTTAGTCGGGTGTGTTCAGCTCGATGTGGGGGACGTAGGGGTCGGGGGTGGGGATGGGTTCGTCGAGTGATTCCTGAATCTCCGGCGTGCGGAGCATCTGGTGCAGTGCGTCCAGGTCGCGCTGCATCTCCTGCTTGAGCGCGTTGTAGTAGAAGTCGGAGAAGTAGAAGTAGCGGGCGGTCTCGTCGTCGATGAGGTAGACCTTGTTGGGCTTGACGGTGGGGATGAGCAGCTGGCGACCGATGGAGAAGTTGGTGAGGGTGAGGGCCTGGCGGTTGGCGTTGAGTGTGACGACGCGCTTGAGGAGGATGGCGCGCTTGAGGCGGACGAGGTCCTTGGCGTCCTGGAGGATGATGGTGAAGCGCGGGTTGGCCGGGTCGTGGGGCTTGTTGTGGGTGATCATGAGTTGTTTCCACGTGTCGCGGTCGGGGCAGTGCAGGAGGGAGACGGCGGGGACGGGCTGGGTGAGCGAGGCGGTGGCGTCGGCGTCGCGCTGGATGGTGTAGGTGAGGGCGAGGGCGTTGCCCTGTCGTTGGAGCACGTCCATGAGGGCGACGAGGTCGTCGGGTTTGCCGTCGAAGAGGCCGGGTTTTTCGGGGGAGCCGTAGGATTCGATGTGCCTGGTGAGGAAGGTGACGTCGAATCCGGTGGGGCTGGCGGGGTCGGGCTTGAAGAAGATGAGCTTGTGGTCGTTGACCTGGTCGGCGAGGCCGAGGCGTTTGATGACCTCGTACATCTGTCGGTAGACGAGGATGTGTTCGCCGGGGATGCGGCTGCCGGAGAAGCGGTTGAAGGGGTAGCGGTGGGCGAGCTGGAAGTTGCGTCGTACGGCGAGGTCCGCGAGGCGTTTCATCTCGATGAGGTGGGGGTTGTTGAGGATGAAGGCGAGGTCGAAGACGTCTTCGGCGCGGATGCGGTAGGCGTCGCGGAAGAGCTTGTTGCCGAAGGAGTCGAAGGCGTCTTCGTCCTTGGGCAGGTTGCGTCCGACGACCTTGTTGTCGGGCAGGACGTAGGGGGTGATGACGATGATGACCTCACGGCGCTGGGCGTTGACGTCGTCGGAGCGGAACATGGGGCCGACGAGGGGTGCGTCGCCGAGGAGGGGGACCTTGTCGCGTGTGCTGGTGTCGTCGCGCGAGACGAGGCCGCCGATGATGAAGGGGGTGTTGTTGGCGATTCGGCCGTAGGTCTGGACGCGTCGGGTGCTGATCTTGGGTGCTGAGGCGAGGACGTTTCCGGCGTTGTCGAAGACCTGCAATTCTTCGCCGGGGACCTCGGCGGAGACGATGGCGTCGATCTGCATGGAGACCTCTTCGTTGTCGGCGGTGATGCGTGGGCGGACGTTGAGGAGGATGCCGATGGGGATGTAGCTGAACTTGAACTCGAGCCGGTCGCCGCCGCGCAGGCCGGATGCGCCGGTGGCGACGGGGATCTCTTCGCCGACGCGCAGCGAGGCCTGTCGGTTGTCGAGTGTGAGGACGGAGGGGCGTGAGAGGATCTCGGCCTGCCCGTCGCGGACGAGGGCCTGGAGCTGGATCTTGAAGTGTCCGAAGACGTCGCTGGCGGAGATGTCGACGGAGGGCGAGTTGGTGCCGAAGGCGGGCAGTGAGCCGAGCTTGATGTCGGTGATCTCGTTGGCGGTGCCGCCGGTGGGGCTGAAGGGTGTGGACAGTTCCCATTTGACGCCGAGCTGCTTGAGGCCGGTCTCGGAGATTTCCAGGACCATCGCTTCGATGAGGATCTGGCGGGAGGGGATGTCGATGGTGGAGCGTATGCGGTCGAGAACATTGGAGAACTGTTCGGGGTGTGCGGGGTGGTAGAGCACGAGCAGTTCCATGACGGGCGCGGAGGCGGTGCGGTTGGGCAGCTCCGAGGGGACGGAGGGCGTGATGGTCAGGCCGAACTGTCCTTTGGATGTGCCGGTGCCGCCGACGAGGTCGGTGTTGGAGACGCCGGGCATGGAGACGATGGCGGGGAGGTTTTTGACGTCGATCTTGGCCGACGGTTTGATGATCTCTTCTTTGCCGACGCCCTTGCCGCCGGCGGTGTGTTCGATGGTCTGGTAGCCGAGTGTTTTCAGGACGCCGAGGCATCGGTCGGCTTCCATGTAGCTGAGTGTGATGGAGGCGGTGGCCAGGTCGCGCGTGGCGAGGGTGGCGTTTTGTTGGTCGAGGGTCTTGCGTCCCTCGGTGATGTGT
>JANQJT010000082.1 GCA_028281485.1 Phycisphaeraceae bacterium | reverse complement strand
CTGGTGCAGCTGCTCAGTGACGCGTGGCGGAAGGGTTTTGATGAGACGCTGGCGGCGGTGAAGCGACACCGCGTGCCGGCCGCGGTGGCGGCTGCGGAGAAGGTGATGAAGCAGATGCGGTGATTCGTCACTTCACGCGATACGCTGATTGTTTGGTTGGCTTGGGAGTGACGATGTGCAGGCGGATGGAGCCGGGGGGCTGGAGTTGTGTGCGGGCGTCGAGGGGTTCGCGCCAGTCGCAGAGAGGGCACTGGAAGGTGTGGGGCTTGTAGAAGCGGGGGTAAGTGATGGGCTTGCGGCAGCTGCGACAGAACCGCCGATACGGTGGGCGGGTGATGGTGTGGGCGGCCGAGTTGAGTGCGTTGGCGGGGGACATGGTGTCCCATTGTATTGGCTGGGAGCGGCCGGGTCTTATTGTCGGGCTTCGGTGAGTCGGGGGTCATCCAGATTCAAGCGGTACATGACTTGGTTGTAGTTGTAGCGTGGCGTTTTCTCTGGAGCGCTGGTGAAGGACGTGGTGTAAGTGCCCTCTACGTAGATGATTCGACCGCCTTCTTGATTGAAGAAATCGTGTGTGGCGACGTTATAAAAATTGTAGTTGTCGTGATCGATGATCTTCACGGCACGCCCGTATGGCCCCTCCGGTTCTGGTGCTTCGGCGTAATAGATGTCGCCGTAGTCTTCTATCAGCATGATCCAGCGCTGCCGATAGTCATTCCAGACAACACATGAGCCTCTTTTCTGAATGTTCTCGGGCAATCGGACATCGACCTTCTCGTGTTGTGACCAATCCTGAATCGCCTGCCAGTCATTGGGAACGCGCCACCAGGGATAGATGTACCAGTAGCCCTTGTGTAAGAAGGGGTGCGAGGCAATCGCCTTCCTTTCGCAAGGGAATCGGACCCACGGCTCAAAGACCTTCAGTTCGTCGTTGAACAATGCCAAGCCGCATTCTTCGGGCAGGACCAGTCCTTTTTGGCGCGTGTATGTGGCGACGAGCCTTTCTCGACCATCGGGATCGGTCATGGGTATGAGGCCCTCGATCCAGACCAGGCCTTCACCTTTGAGAGGCAGCATCTGTTTCGAGCGGCCTTTTTTATCGGTGAAATAGGTGTAATTCACGGCGACGGAGGGATCGTCGTCCAATTCACTGGTTGCGGCGGAAACGCTGAAGTTCCAGTAGTCCGGGCCGATCGTGTCGCCCCAGATCCAGAAGATCCGCCCCCGATAGATAGCCGCCGCTACGGTGTCTTGTCCGAGCACCTGCCCGTTTAACAACGGCTCGGTCATGGGCACGGGCAGACCGGCCATCACGCTGTCACGGTAGATGCCCTCGCCGGTCAGTCGGTACAGCCGTTCGGCGATCATCGTGCGACGGATGCGCATCCTCTCGGTCTTGCCCGGTTCGAACTTGACGAGGCGCCCGGGCAGGCCGAAGGTCTTGTTTGGGTACTCGTAGCCGTGGCTGCGGACAGACACAAACACCTCGCGCCCGTTCAGAGATGGTTCATCGAGACATGCCACACCAGCGCTGTCGGTCCAATACTTGACCTCGTTGGGGAGCTTCAATTCGACCATTGGCACGCCGCGTCCCGTTTGTTCATCGACTACCCGGATGACGAAGTAGCGCGATGCCGAGTCGCTTGTGCACGCGGCCAGTGAAATGGCTATCACGGCCGAGCAGATAAATATTGGGATTGATCTCATACCAGTATGTCGCTAGCGCAGCGTTGAAAGTTCATCGTGCATTCAAAAAACGGGCCTGTCACTTGCGGTCAGGTTTGCGCCAGCGCGTTGAGCCGATCGTAGAGGTCCAGGGCGCGGGGTGAGACGGGGGCGTCGGGTTGGCTGCGCTGGAGCTTGGCTTCGGGGAAGGTGCGGTCGATGGGGGCGTTGGTGAAAGCAGCGAGCGCGTCGAGCCCCGCGGGTGTGAGGACCTGGTCATAGTTGATGAACAGCCAGTCGCCGGCGTGGCGGAGGCGGGTCAGGACGTTCTCGTACATCGCGCACCAGACGGCTTCGATCTGCTGGCGCGAGAGCGTGAGTGTGGCGAGATACCTCTGCTCGGCCAATTCCTTTTCGGTGCTGACGATCGTCGCGGCGGGGTGGCGGAAGATGCAGATGTGGGCGGTGTGGTCGGGCAGGTGGGGCGACCAGGCGGGCAGGGTGTAGCAGAAGCGCGGGTCCTTGTAGCAGAATGGGGTGAGCGAAACGTGTTCGGTGATTTCACGCTGGATCGATTCGTCGCTTGCCAGTGTGATTTCGGGGGGCAGTGCGGCGAGCCAGTACTGGCGGGGCAAAGGGATGTGTGTGGTGGTGGGGTTCGTTGCGTCGGGGTTGCGCGGGGGGATGGCGGGGGCGAGGATGCGCTCGTTGAGTGCGTTGATGACGCGGGATTCGTAGAAGCCCTTGGGGTTGGTGGGGCGTGCTTCGACGAGGTTTTGGCCGAAGTGGTAGCCGGCTGTGGCGAGGCAGCCGGCGGCCATGGAGGTGCCGCTGCGACCTGAGCCGAGGATGATGACGTTGCGCATGGCGTGATTTTAGGGCAGAGGGCTGGCTGGGTGCGAATCGTGGACGGATGGCGGGTTGATGACCGATAACCAGAGGGAAGGACTACACAGGGAGCGTGCGCGCGTGATCCGACCGGAACAGAAAACACAGGCGCCGAAGGCGGCAACCGCATCGGCTGCGGCTGCGCCGGCCAAGCGTCGTCGCGTGACGGTGGTGACGTTTGGTTTCAAGTACGGTCAGCCAAACACGAATCACTACTTCGATGTGAGCTTCGTGAAGAACCCGGCGCGCGAGGCGCGATGGGACCTGTTCAGTCAGCCTTGCGACGCGATGCGGCGGTTCGTGTTGGAGCAGGAGAGCTGCCAGGCGTTTTTGGAGAGCGCCGTGCCGCTGATCCGGACGCTGGTGGAGGTGGACGACGACGTGCGGATCGGGGTCGGCTGCAACTCGGGTCGGCACCGGTCGTGCATCATCGGTGAGGAGCTGGTGCGCAGGTTGGAGAACGATCACACGCAGGTGCGTTTGATGCATCGCGAGGAGCAGTTCGCATGAGTGGTGTGGGTGAGGAAGTCGCGGCGGGTTTGCCGCGGATCGCGGTGCTGGTGGCGAGCCGAAATCGGCCCGACCTGGTGTCGGAGGCGGTGGAGAACCTCAAGACAACGTGCACGGGCGACGGGACGCGGTACGCGTTGGACG
>JANQJT010000070.1 GCA_028281485.1 Phycisphaeraceae bacterium | reverse complement strand
CCGATGGAGATACTTCGTGCGTGCGGCTCAGCAGTCGCTGCACTTGCAGCAGCAGCAATCACACGTCTCGCACGCGCAGTTCACCGCATCGGTCGCGGTCGACGTCGCGTAGCTGACGCCCGCGATCCCGAGGACCGCGGCAATGATGGCACTATAGAAAAGCTTCATGCTTATTCCTTTCAGTTAATTGTTTGCTTGTAAACAGCAGACGCTCTGGAAAGGAATCAGCCGCGGGGAGGGGGCGATGGGGTGTCGCGGTCCGCGTCGACCAATCGATGGATCGGCTTAACGGTCGCGACGGTGACCTCATCGGTTTGCGGCGTCAGGGTCGGCATGATCAACACCACCGGGGGTGTTGAGATACAGCAACAGCTTCCCGTGTCACACGTCATCGGCTTGTCGGTGTCATCGGGGGTGTCTTGGTTGGGTGAGTCGGTGGGGACCGGTTCGCCGTAGCAGCAACTCATCGGCACGGTTGAATCGTCTGCGCGTGAGACTTCCTGTTCGGCGTGGGCCTTGCAGGTCGGGCATTCGATCGAGACGCCGAGGCACTGACTCAGCGCCATCGCCACCTGCCCCTGCAACACAAACAGGGCGGTGATGGTGAGAACCAGGATGGGGCGACGCGTTGGTTTCACGAGACTAAGTGTACCTTATGAAAGCCACGTGGGCAGCGGGAAATAAGTGCCCCGATGGAGCGATTTATTCCTCACTGTGTTTATATCGGCTATTTCGAGCGGGATTTGTCGCGATTCAACGCCATTTTACCGCCCACGATCGTGGCGATGGCGCGTCCGGTCACGTCCCAGCCGTCGAACGGGCAGTTGCGTGCCTTGCTCTTGAATTGGTTCACGTCGATCGTCCAGTGCTCGTTGGGATCGATGATCGTGACGTCCGCGTCGGCGCCGACGTTGAGATGGCCCTTGGTGTCGAGGTTGCACAACTCGGCGGGGCGGAGGGTCATCATCTCGACGAGGCGCGGCCAGTCGATGGTGTCGGTTTCGATCAACGCCTTGATGTAGAGCGGCAGGGCGCAGTCGAGGCCGAGGATGCCGGAGGGGGCGTTGGAGAAGCCGACCTCTTTTTCTTCGGCGGTGTGCGGGGCGTGGTCGGTGGCGAGGATGGTGATCACGCCGTCCTTAATGGCCTTGAGCAACGCTTTGATGTCGCGCTTCGTGCGGAGCGGCGGGTTCATCTTGTAGTTCGAGTCGTACGTGGCGCAGTCGTCTTCGGTCAGCAGCAGGTGGTGGGGGCTGACCTCGGTGGTGACGGGTTGTCCCGCCTTGCGTGCGCGGCGGATGAGATCGACGCCCATCTCGCTGGACAGGTGCTGCACGTGGTAGCGGCAGCCGATGGACTGGTTGAGGAGGATGTCGCGCTGGATGACCAGGGCCTCGGCGACGGCGGGGCGACCGGGCAGGCCCAGCCGCGTGGCCAGCGCCCCGGCGTTCATCGCGCCGGTGTTGACCAGGGCGGGCTCTTCGCAGTGCTGCATCAGCGACTTGCCCGTCATCTTCACGTAGGCCAGCGCCTTGCTCATCATCGCGGCGTTTTCGATCGCGTCGCCGTCGTCGGTGAAACCGACCGCGCCGGCCTCGCTCATCAGGCCGATCTCCGCCAGCTCCTCGCCCCTGCGGCCCTTGGTGACGCAGCCGGTGGGGAACACGTTGCACACCGCGGTCTCTTCGGCCTGGCGGTAGATGAACTCGATGCGGCTGTCGTCGTCGATCGCCGGCGAGGTGTTGGCCATGCACACGACGGTGGTGAACCCGCCGTTGACGGCCGCGGCCGAACCGGTGGCGATCGTTTCCTTGTCTTCCTGGCCGGGTTCGCGGAGATGGACGTGGGGATCGATCAGGCCGGGCGTGACGATGCAACCGGTTGCGTCGTAAACCTTGCCGGTGGGTTTGGAAACCTTGCCGACCCTGGTGACCTTGCCGCGATCGAGCACGAGGTCTGTCTTCTTGTCCACGCCGTTGGCGGGATCGATGAGTCGGCCGTTGGTGATCGTCAGCGTGGGCATGTGCGGTAAGGATACCGATCCGCGGCGGATGATGAAACTCCCCGGTGTTTGTGGGGCGGAATCTGATTGTTCGCTGTGATGACGCTAAGATAACGGGATGACCGACACGCCGCGCGACAAACCGACCATCGGGATCACGATGGGCGATCCGTCTGGCATCGGCCCGGAGATCGTGGTTAAGGCGCTGGCGGACCCGGCTGTCCGCGGCCGGGCGCGTTACGTCATCTACGGCATGAACGAGCTGCTGGCGTACGCCGCGGACCTGGCGGAGATCGAGCCGTTCTGGTGGCGTGTGCAACACGACAGCCCGCGTCTGACCCACGAGCTGCGCCGTGACATCGTCGTGCTGGATTACGACGAGTACTCCATCCTCGGCCAGGCCCACCACCAGCCCTCGCAGCCCGGCGGCCAGGCGTCGCTGGCCTTCCTGAAGGACGCGATCGCCGACGCTCAGAAGGCGCCCGACGCGCTGGGGCGGATCGACGCGATCGTCACGGCCCCGATCTGCAAGGAGTCGTGGCACATGGCCGGGGCGCGCTGGCCGGGTCACACCGAGATGTTGCAGAAGCTGACCAACGCGCGCCGCAGCGTGATGATGTTCGCCAGCTCGCGCATGAACGTCGCGCTGGCCACCGTGCACCTGCCTTTGATGGACATCCGAAACGTGCTGACGATCGGTCGGGTGTTCGATCCGATCGACCTGGGGCACCAGGCGTGTCTGGCGATGGGCATCGAGGAGCCGCGCGTGGCGGTGTGCGGTCTGAATCCGCACGCCGGCGAGAACGGCCTGTTCGGCGACGAGGAGACGCGTCTGATCGAGCCGGCCATCAAGATGGCGCGCGAGCAGGGCATCAACTGTCACGGCCCGTTCCCCGGCGACACGATCTTCCGCGACGCCGAGGCCGGGCGGTGGGACCTGGTGGTGGCGATGTACCACGACCAGGGGCTGATCCCGATCAAGCTGCTGGCGTTCGACGAGGCGGTGAACCTGACGCTGGGCCTGCCCATCATCCGCACGTCACCCGATCACGGCACGGCGTTCGATTTAGTCGGTAAGAACAAGGCCGACGCGTCGTCGATGAAGTCGGCGATCGCGCTGGCGATCGACCTGGCGTCTTACGGTCCGATCGAGCGCGGCGCGACCCGTCCCGATCGGCCCGGCGACCGCCGCTGAGCCCGCCGGGGCGCACATTTCTTGGTACACTCTCGCCGGTCGGGAATCGGATACGTATTCGTAACGCAGGCGCACGAAAAGGTTGGCGCACCATGAAGCTGGAACCGTTGATAGAACCGGATCGCATGCTCGTGCTCGATGAGGTGGCTCATCGTGACGAGCTGCTGGGCAAGCTGGCCGATCACATCTCGCACTCGGTGACGGAGATCGACCCGGCGGCGCTGGAAGCGGCGCTGATCCTGCGCGAGGGCCAGGGCCCGACGTCGACGCCTGAGGGCGTGGCGTTTCCGCACGCGATGTACGAGGGCGCGCCCAAGACGTTTGTCACCGCGGCGCTGCTGAAGCGCGGCGTGAGCTTCGGCAACGGGGCACACCCCGACAGCGACCTGGTGTTCGTGCTGGTCGGTGCGCCGGACTCGGCGTGGCAGCACGTGAGTGTGCTGGCGCGGCTG
>JANQJT010000007.1 GCA_028281485.1 Phycisphaeraceae bacterium | reverse complement strand
AACATCGAGCTGCCGCTGTACTACCTGGGTTATGCGCCGGCGGAATCGGCGGTCCGTGCACAAGAACTGGCGGAGCTGGTGGGTCTGGCCGAGCGTTTGGGACACCGGCCCAGCGAGCTGTCCGGCGGACAGCAGCAGCGCGTGGCCATCGCGCGTTCGCTCAGCAACGACCCGAGCATCCTGCTGGCCGACGAGCCCACCGGCAATCTCGACTCGCACACCGGTGAGCAGATCATGCAACTGCTCAAGCGGCTCAACGACGAGGGGCGCACGGTGGTGATGGTGACCCACGAGCCGGACATCGCGTCGTACGCCGGCTACCAGATCCACATGCTCGACGGCAAGATCGACCGGATCGAGGGGAACTGAGCGATGGCCCAGGCGCGCGCATTTCGAAACATCAACCTCGGCGTCAAGTCGCTGATGCTGCACAAGATGCGGTCGGTGCTGACGATGCTGGGCGTGGTGTTCGGCGTGGCGAGCGTGATCGCGATGCTGGCGATCGGTGAGGGCTCGAAACAGATGGAGCTCGAACAGATCGAGAAACTGGGCACGAACAACATCATCATCACCTCGGTCAAGACGCAGGACTCCAAGGCCAGCGCGCAGGGGCAGGCGTCGTTCATGCAGATCGCCAAGTACGGCCTGAAGTACAAGGACGAGGAGCGGCTGCGGGCGGTGCTGCCGAACGTGAAACGCACCGTGCCGGTGCGCAAGTTGCCGCTGCAGGCGCGTGTGAACGACAAGACAATGGAACTGGACGTGATCGGCACGACGCCGGACTGGTTCGCGCTGGTGCATCGCGAGGTCCAGGCGGGCCGGGTGCTGACCGAGCAGGACGACGACGCGCGCGCCCCCGTCGTCGTCCTCACGCCCGACGCGGCGCGCAGGCTGCTCGGACAGAACTACACGATCGGCCAGACCATTTCGATCCGCGACAAGATGTTTACCGTGATCGGCATTGTGGGCTCGGAGGCGCGCGTCGGCCAAGCGGGCGACACGCTGGACGCGGCCAACGACGCGTACATCCCGCTGAGCACATGCCGCGACATGTTCGGCGAGATGATCACCGAGCAGGGCGCCGGCGAGACGTCACGCGAGATCGTCGACCTGCACCGGCTGATCGTCGAGGCGCCCAGCCGCGAAGCGGTGCTCTCGACCGCGAGGGTGATCCGGCGATTCATGCAGCACTTCCACCCCAAGGGTGACTACGAGATCTCCGTGCCTCTGGAACTGCTCGCGCGCGCCAAGCAGGTGCAACTGGTGTGGAACTGGACACTGGGTTCGATCGCGGGCATCAGCCTGCTGGTCGGCGGCATCGGCATCATGAACATCATGCTCGCGTCGGTGACGGAGCGGACGCGTGAGATCGGCATCCGCCGCGCGATCGGCGCCAAGAAGCAGCAGATCATCCAGCAGTTCCTCACCGAGGCGATGCTGCTGTCGATCACGGGCGGCATGATCGGTTTGTTGTTGGGCGCGGTGATTCTGCCGGAGCTGATCACGCAGGCGTCGGCGGGGCTGGGTCAGGAAATCCGCGCGACCGCGCCGCTCTACAGCATCATCCTGTCGGTGGGCATCAGCGTGATGGTGGGCGTGGTGTTCGGGCTGTACCCGGCGATGCGCGCCGCCAACCTCGATCCGATCGAGGCCCTGCGTCACGAGTAACGATTTAATCACGTGCTTTCGCGACTCACTCGGCCAGCGAGGTCTGCGCAACGACGGGCTCACCAACGCTGGCGCCTAACATCTTGGCGGCGCTGCCGCGATTGACGGCGATCTCCAGCCGCCCCGTCGAACCCACGATCGCAAGCAACTCACTGCGGCCCGCCTCTTCAAAGGACTTGCTCAACCCCTCGATCACGCGCCCCGCAACGGTCACGCGCGGGCGCAGCGGTAGTTCGGTGCCGCGCATGTTGGTGATGAGGTTGCCGAAGCGATCGGTGTAGATGATTGTGCCGGTGACCGAGCCGTCGTCTTGCGTGACCACCTGGGGCAGATCGATCGTGATCCAGGTGTCGGTGGTCGCGCCGAAGTCTTCGCGCGCCAGCCCCGCCGCCATGAGTCCCGCGGCGGGCGCGAACTTGTCGCGGCCGTGGAAGGTCTGACTGATGGACTTGAGGAACAGGTCGGGGTTGGCCAGGTGGCGGACTTCGTGAGGGGCGTATTGATCGAGCAGCGCGGTGACCAGGCCGTTGTCGGGCGCGAGGACGACCTGGTCGTCGACGAGGAAAGCGAGGATGCGGCGTTCGGTGCCAACGCCGGGATCGACGACGGCCACGTGAATCGTGCCGGGCGGGAAGTAGCGCCAGCTATCGAGCAAGACGTAGCCGGCCCTTTGGATGTCCTGGGGAGGGATGGCGTGGGTCAGGTCGATGATCTTCGCCTGCGGTGCGCGGCTGTAGATCACGCCGTGCATCACGCCGACGAACGGATCGGTCGTGCCGAAGTCGGTGAGCAGCGAGATGACGGGGCCGTAGGTTTGGCGAGGTGGGGTCATGTGTGAAATCCGTATCATCGATTGCGACTTAAAACGGGCGAAAATCGCGGTGACGCATCATAGCAAGCGGTGTTAAAAGTTTTTTGGATCACGGGTTTTTCACGTCACAACACACCTAGATGGGGTATATTTTCGTTGCTCCTATCAGGAGCGGCAAGGGCCGCAACCCTGCCCATACTGGGAAATCTGAGAGAGCGTGTTGTGGGATGTTTCCGCGTGTTGTCGGCGCGCGGCACGTTTGAGTTATCTCTCTAGAGAAGGGTCGAAACATGGCAATGGGAATCAAGATGAAGGGGATCGCCCTGGCCGCGGCGATGGCTGTCGGTATCACCATGAGCTCGTCGGATGCGACGGGGCTCACGTTTGACTTCGAGTTTTCGCCGGGCATCACGGGCCTGCCCGGTCCGGTCGCCACGGGCATCATCGACAACGCCGGGCTTTCGGCGGGCATCTGGTCGGGCACGCTCTTTGATGACGTAGAGGTGACCGTGCTCGTCGAGTTGGACAGCGAGACGACGGACGTGGACTTCCCCTCGCCGTCGATCTTCGGCGCGGCGCTGATCAGCTACGAATCGCACACGTACACGGACGTGTCTTCGGCGATGATCGGCGACGCCAAGTCGCTGAGCGACACCGACTCGCTGAGCCTGCTGCAAACCGGCACGTACATCGAGGCCCTCACGCACGACACGTCGCTCACCGCCGCGGCGCTGGCCGGCGCTCCGTCGCCCGAGATCCGTCTGGGTTCGTCGGCCATCGGCACGACCGGTCCCAAGGCGGAGGCGACGTGGAACTCGGTGTTGAAGGTCAGCCGCGCCAACAGCAAGGCGCTGGGTCTGCCGGTGACGGTGGACGGCGAGCCGGACGTCCGCATCGTGCTCAACGACGCCGCCCTGCCGACGTTCGATTTCGATCGCGGCGACGGTATCGCCCCCGGCACGTTCGACTTCCTGGCCATCATGACCCACGAGATCGGTCACGGCATGGGCTTTGTCAGCGGCGTGGACGACATCGACTTCACCGGCGTCGGCGGCAGCCCGATCACGGCTGCGCCCGGTAACGCGGTCGATCACTCCGGCGACGCGATCTTCACCGTGCTCGACCTATTCCGCACGAACGTCGATACCCGCGACGAAGACCTGTCCGGCACGGTCGGCGGCTTCGTGCTCGACTGGCGCTTCGGCCCGCCGGCGGGGCCTTTCTCCAAGCCCTTCTTCTCTCTGGAAGACACGGGCATCGACCCGATCGAGAAGGTGCCGTTCGCAACCGGCGCGTTCCTCGGTGACGGCGACCAGGCCAGCCACTGGGCGGACGGTCCGTTCGGCCTGATGGTGCCGAGTCTCGATCCGGCCACCGTGTTGGACCCGACCGGCGCAGACGTTGCCGCGTTCGACGTGATCGGTTGGGACACGATCCCCGAGCCGACCGGCGTCGCGCTGCTGGGCCTGGGCGGGCTGGTGCTGACCCGTCGCCGCTGCGCGTGATCGATCCGACAACGCTTCATCCCTCGACCGGTCGCCGATTTGGCGACCGGTTTTTTCTTGGATTTGATCCGATCGGATTTGCGTTTTTGCACAACGCGCCGGCAAACAGGCGATATTATGCAACAGACGACCGTGGCTTTGAAGGTATCGCGATGACACACCCGTATATCAACCTGTTAGACGAGCAATCGATCAGCGGGACGCGGATGCTGTTGGCGTTCAGCGGCTGGATGGACGGCGGCGACGTGTCGACCGGCACGGTGCTTCGACTGGTTCAGGCGCTGGAGGCCAAGCCGTTCGCCGAGGTCGATCCTGAGGGGTTCTATCTGTACAACTTCCCCGGCGCGATGGACGTGTCGGCGTTGTTTCGGCCGAACGTGGAAGTGGTGGAGGGTCGCGTGCGCGATTTTGAGACGCCGAGCAACACGTTCTACGCGTCGCCGGAACACAAGCTGATCTTCTTCGTGGGTAAGGAACCGAACATGAACTGGGCGGAGTTCGCCGAGGGCCTGTTCTACGTGGCCGAGCGCACGGGGGTGGGGTCGATCGTTTTCGTGGGCAGCTTCGGCGGCTCGGTGCCGCACACGCGGGAGCCGCGCTTGTATGCCACGGCGTCGGACCCGCGGCTGCTGCAGATGGTCAAGCCGTTCGGTGTGAAGCCCAGCAACTACGCCGGGCCTGCGAGTTTCGCGACGTACATCCTCACGCAGGCCGAGTCGCGCGACATCGAGATGCTCTCGCTGGTCGCGGAGATCCCCGGATACCTGCAGGGGACGAACCCGATCAGCATCGAGGCGGTAACCAAGCGGCTGGCGCGGATCCTCGACCTGCCCCTGGACACCGAGGAGCTGCGCGAGGTGAGCACGGAGTGGGAGATGCGCGTCAGCGACGAGGTGGACAAGAACGAAGACCTGGCGGAGCAGGTGCGCGAGCTGGAAGAGGCGTACGACGACGAGCTGATCGAGGAAGACACCGAGTCATAATCGGTGGCGATGATGCGTTGAGCGGATGGCGGGGCCCGCTATAGTGGGCGCAACACGTCGGCGAGCCCATTCATGAAACGATTTACGGTGGTGATCAGCGACTGGGGCAAGCACGGCCGCGGCTATCGCGGCACGGGCGCGTTCTGGTTTTTGGCCAGCCACTTCGGCGCGTACGCGGAACTCGGCTTGTACTGGTTTCTGTCCGAGTACTTCGGCCGATCGCAGGTGGCGCTGGTGCGGCCGTCACAGCTGCTGGGCCGATCCAAACCGATCCGGACCGAGTGGTGTTTCGTGGGCTTGCCCACGTCGTTTCACGCCGATCACCGGGTGAAGATCCAGTGCGACCGTTTTGTGCTGTACGACTCGGCAGACTACGAAGACGTGCACTTCTTTGATTCCGACAAGGACTACCTGCTGACGCAGACCGATGTGTGTCTGAAGACCTGGCGGGACGATCGCGTGTCGTACGATTGTCGGATCGGGTTGCTGCCGATCAAGCGTCCGCCGCTGAACAACAAGCTGAGCGTGGCGGCGAAGAAGGCGGCGCGGCTGCGCGCCTCAGATCAAACGCCCGAGAAGTCCTACGACGTGGGATTCGTCGCCCGGCCAACCGGATCGGTGGAGACGAATCCGCGGTTGCGATGGTTGGTTGAGCTGACGCAGGATCGGCCGGACCTGAAGCTGTGGGGTGGATTGGTCGGTGACGCGTCGTGGCGGGAAAAGACGGGCGCGTCGATCGACCCAGCCGTGCTGGACGCGTGCTGGTTGGGGGAGAAGAAGATCGGCTTCTTCGATTACTTCGACGGGCTGATGCGGTCGAAGGTGGCGCTGGCGCCGAGCGGGTTTGCGCCGTGGTCGTATCGGCACTTTGAGGCGCTGTACGCTGGGTGTATCGCGGTGTGCAACAACCTAAGTCACATCGAGTTTCTGATTCCGTACCCGCGCGAGGGGATGGTAGAGGTGGCGGACGACGCGTCGGTGGTGCCCGCGATCGAAGAAGCGCTGAAGCGTCGCACGGATTCACCGGACATCATCGAAGACAACCTGAATGAGCTGAATCGCTGGCTCGACGCGGGGATGTACTCAAAGCACCGACCCGAGTTGCTGGAGCGGTTTTTTCAGCAGATCGAAGCGGCGTAAGTATTTGCAATCCACAGCTTCTTAGTGGGTGCATCACCTAAGCAACAGATCATAGTCTAACTCTCGCCGTTGGCACGGATTGGATCGTACAGCCATTTCGGGTGTGGGAGCGGTGTCAGCTGAACAACGAGAAGTAGCACGCCCAGGCCGATGACCAACAACGGGACCTCGGTGTCGATCGAGATGCGATCTGTTTGTCGCAGCAGAGACATGATCGTTGAAAGGATCAGAAACGGACCGATGACCATCGTGGCCTTGTCGATCCCCAGGAGCGCGGGCACGAGAACGCCGGCGAGCCCGAGTGCCAAGACCCACAACCAATTCACGCCGGGCAATACGCCGTGCACCGTCAAAAGCCAGCCAATGCCCACGACAATGATGGTGATCGGAATTGCGATGCGTTTCATGTTGACTCCTGATCTCCGCGTTTAATAGACAAACGGAATAAATGCCTTAGTTCGTTTTTCCCAATCGTCGAACTGTTTGCCATACTTCGCTCTGAGGTGATGGGTCAGCGGCGGAATGAAATAATAAATGAAACCCAGACCTAGCGCAAGCGGGATCGCCAGAGCCCATACGCTTCGCGTCATCAATGCCCACGCCGCAACCCAGAGAAAATCACCGAAGTAGTTGATGTGGCGGGCGTATCTGAACAACCCACCCGTATACAGACTGCCTTGATTCTGCGGGTCTTCCTTAAACTTCTTGCGCTGGAGTTCGGAAGCCGTGTTGAGGTAACTGCCAAACAGGAAGATGGCTATCGCGATGAAGTCTAGTACTCCGAGAGGCTGTGACTTTCCGATGGCGAACAGTGCAAAGCCGACCTGATAGGCAAACAGAGCCGCCGTCACGCCCCAGAACTCTGTCCACGGAAACTGCCGCTTGAGCAGAACAAAGAAAGTCAGGAGGATCCGCACAAAAACCAGCAAGGCGAAGCCCATCAACACGAGATAGCGAACGGGATCACCGGGTGCCGAGTCCGTTCTGCCGACAAGTGAAGAAAGATAAACCGCTCCGCCTGCGAAGTAGATCCATGCGGCAACGGCAACCATCCCGGCGTGCAGCGCGGTGCATGTCACCCGTGGAACCTGAGATGTCTCCTGATTGCCATGCACGATTGCCTCCGTACATCTGTCGGAACTCAATCGACCTGACCGTTGTTCGAATGGTTCCATTGAGCACGCGAGATGTTGCGCTCAATTGCAGGATCGTCGCGATCCTCCGAAGTCTGCCCTGGGCACGCCCCGGAGCGTTAATTAAAAGTACACCGGTGACACGAGCGGATCAATGAAATTGCTGCGAGCCATGGCGGGCTGCTAATCGTAAACATCCGATCTGTCCACGAAAAAACCCGCCCTGTTGAGCGGGTTTTTGGAGTACACGAGGAAGGACTCGAACCCTCAACCTCCTGATCCGTAGTCAGGTGCTCTATCCAATTGAGCTACTCGTGCGTCTGCCCCATCTGGGACGAGCCAAGCATGTTAGCGATCGATTGGGTGGTTGGCAACGGGGCGTTGGTGGGGCTATGTTGTGGCGGCCCCAACGAGGAAACCATCATGAATCGCAGTCACGACGAGCTACGACCGATCGATATCCAGCGGGATTTTCCCAGCCACGCGGCGGGGAGCGTGATGATCGCCGCGGGCGAGACGCGGGTGTTGTGCACGGCGAGCGTGTCGAAGGACGTGCCGCCGTTTCTGATCGATCGCGAGACGGGTAAGGCGACGAGCGGTTGGGTGACGGCGGAGTACAGCATGTTGCCGGGCTCGACGGTGGGTCGCAAGAAGCGCGGGCCGGACAGTCGGGGCACGGAGATCAAGCGGCTGATCGGGCGGGCGCTGCGTGCGGCGGTGGACCTGGAGAAGATGCCGGGCGTGTCGATCACACTGGACTGCGACGTGATCAAGGCCGACGGGGGTACGCGGACGCTTTCGATCACGGGCGCGTACGTCGCGCTGGCGGACGCGGTGTCGAAGGCGAAGGCGGACGGTTTGATCACAGACGATCCACTGACGGGCGAGGTGGCGGCGGTGAGCGTGGGGATCGTGAAAGGCGAGGCGTATCTCGATCTGGATTACGCGCTGGATAGCCGAGCGGATGTGGATATGAACGTTGTGATGAACGGAGCGGGACAGTTCATCGAGGTGCAGGGCACGGGCGAGGCGGGCGTGTTCGACCGGGGCCAGCTCGACGGCCTATTGGACTTGGCCACGGCCGGCATCGAACAACTCGTCGCCAAGCAACGACAAGCCCTCACTTAACCCCCGCCCCCGGAAATTATCCCCCCGTCCCCGGAGTTAGATCCCTGCTGCCTGCGGAACCCCCGGAAGCCCCGGAGGTTCGTCCGTCTGCTGCCGGGCCCCGGAATGTAATTAGCAGGAGGGGGATATCGTTTTTTATTTTTTGAAAAGAAAAATCGACCGCGGTTTAGGGCCGCGGCCGATGGGTGGTTTTGCGCAGGGTGGGTGAGCGGGTGGGTGTGTGAGTTGGCTCAGTCTTCGTCTTCGTCGAGGTGGAGCATGAGGGTTTCGATGGGCTGACGGCCGGCGAAACCGGCGTCGACCTCGTGCCAGGCGGTGATTTCGGGCTCGCCCAGCATCCAGCAGAGCGAGACCTCGCGGCCGTCGAGGGCGGCGGGGAAGTCGACGAGGCCCTTGTCGTAGTCCTTGAGCTCGGCGCCGACGTCGGAAAGCTCGTCGATTAAATCGTTTAGGCGCGACATGATGGTGTCGTACTCGCCGCGGAGCTGATCGGTGTCCTGGTCGGGCAGGGGGAACTCCATCTTGTGCTGGAGGCTGACGGCGGCGTGGTAGGCGTCCACGATGTCAGTGACGACCCGCCGCACGTAGGGCAGGGCGCGGTTGGCTTGGTCGACCGAGAAATACTTGCGGTCGTCCTGGATGGGGGTCACGGCTGGGGAGGGATTGATCGGCATGGCTCATACTCCGGTCCAAACGTCACTCGTCTCGACGCTCAAGTAGTGCATATAAGTCCGTGAGCGTCTACCAAAAAGACGAGCAAAACACGCGCCGAAATGCGATTGTGCAGGTCTTACACACCACTTGCAACGCTACTGTTGTATCGGTTTTGATGCCGGGGGAAGCCCAGAATTACGGTCAGATGCGGGAATCGGCGATTTTATACGTTGAAGAGGAAATGGCAGACGTCGCCGTCGGCCATGACGTAGGATTTTCCCTCGCTGCGCATCTTGCCGGCGGAGCGGATGGCGGCCTCGGTTTTGTGTTCGACCAGGTCCTGGACGTTGTAGATCTCGGCCCGGATGAAGCCGCGTTCGAAGTCGGTGTGGATGACGCCGGCGGCCTGGGGGGCGGTGGCGCCGATGGGGATGGTCCAGGCGCGGATCTCTTTTTCGCCGGCGGTGAAGTAGCTCTCCAGGCCCAGCAGCTTGTAGGCGGCCTGTGCGACGATGGCCAGGGCGGGCTCGGTCATGCCGAGTGACTCGAGCATCTCGACGCGGTCGGCTTCGTCCAGTTCGATCAGTTCTTCTTCGATCTTGGCACAGACGGGCACGACCGCCCCGCCGTGTGACTCGGCGTAGTCGCGGACGGTGTCGACCAGCGGGTTGCCGGTCAGGCCGTCCTCGTCGACGTTGGCGATGTAGAGGATCTTCTTGGCGGTGATCAGGCCGAAGCTCTTGAGGTCTTTCTGTGCGATCTCGGTGAGTTCGAGGTTGCGGATGGGTTGGCCGGAGTCGAGCTGGGCCTGGCACTGTTCGATGAGTTCGACGCGCGCCAGCGCGTCCTTGTCGCCGGTGCGCGCGGTGCGTTTGGCTTTGTCCAGTGCGCTGTCGATGACCTGCATGTCGGCCAGGAGCAGCTCGGTCTCGATGGTTTCGATGTCGCGGATGGGATCGACGGCGCCGTCGACGTGTGTGATGTCTTCGTTTTCGAAACAGCGGACGACCTGGAGGATGGCGTCGACCTGTCGGATGTGGCTGAGGAACTTGTTGCCGAGGCCCTCGCCCTCGCTGGCGCCCTTGACGATACCGGCGATATCGACGAGGCGGAGCGAGGCGGGGATCACTTTTTGCGTGGTGATGTGGGACTCGATGACCTGCAGGCGGTTGTCGGGTACGGGGACGATGCCGACGTTGGGCTCGATGGTGCAGAAGGGGTAGTTGTTGGCGACGGCGCCCTGGCTGAGCGTGAGGGCGTTGAAGAGCGTGCTCTTCCCGACGTTGGGCAGTCCGACGATACCGGCTTCCATGATCCAGTTCCTTGCGGGGGCGCGAGCGGGGCATGGTAGCGAAGGGGGTGGGGTATTGCCAAGCGGCTTAGGCGGCGAGGGTTAGCGGGGTGGGTCGTACCAGGTGACGCGGCGGCGCACGGCGGCGTCGAGCAGCTGCAGGTAGTGGTCGCGGGGGATCTCATCGACGCCGAACGGTTCGAGGAAGGGGTTGGTGAACTGCACGTCGAAGAGGGTGTAGCCGCGCAGGTTGAGGTGGTCGACGGTGGCGGCGAGGGCGACCTTGGAGGCGTTGTTGCCGATGCCGGGCAGGTGGAACATGGACTCGCCGAAGAACGCGGCGCCGATGGCGACGCCGTAGAGCCCGCCGACGAGCATGCCGTCGCGTCGGACCTCGATGCTGTGGGCGTAGCCGAGCGCGTGGAGCTGGCAGTAGGCGTCGATGACGCCGTCGTTGATCCATGTTTCCTGTTCGTATCGTCGCGGCGCGGCGCAGCCTCGGATGACCTGTTCGAAGTCGTTGTCGTGTGAGACGTCGAAGGTGCCGCGTCGGATGACGCGCTGCAGGGAGCGTGGGCGGTGGAAGGTGTCCAGCGGGATGACGCCGCGGGGGTCGGGGCTGAACCAGTAGACCTCGTGGCTGTCGCGACCGCGCGCCATGGGGAAGGCGCCCTGGCAGTAGGCGGCGAGGAGCATTTGGGGCGTGAGTTCCACGCGGGCGATTCTATCGGCTGGGCGCGGCGTGGGAAGCGCGGTGCGTCACGCGACCGTGCCCTCCTGCATGACCAGCTCGATGTTGGAATCGACCTGGTCGAGCAGGGTGACCAGTTCGTCGAGGTCCGAGGTCTTGAGTTTCATGATGCGTTTGTTGCTGCTGCGTCCTTGCAGGACGAGCGTGACGAATCGGCCGGACTCCACGGCGACGAGCGTGACGGACTTGTTGTGCTGGATCGATCCGCCGGAGTGGTACTTGCAGTAGGCCAGGCGGTCGGTGGTGACGACGAGGCCGGCGAGTCCGGAGTCGGAGGAGGCGAAGTCGCCGTCGTTGAAGTAGGCGAGGAAGCTCTCGTCGCCCTGGAAGTCGAACCACGCGGCCAGGCGCTTGCGGACCTTTTCGGGGATCGCGCGCCACGCGCTGGCTTCGAGCTTGTGGGCGGTCTGTTCGAGCTCGACGTATTCCTGACAGCAGACGCCGTTGACGCGGCCGAGCCAGTCGAGCGCGACGGCGGGCGAGGGGATGGTGACCTCGCAGACGATGCCCTTGGGGGTCTGGTAGGTCTCGCAGTGAATGGGCGCCTTGCCGGAGCCGCCGGCGACGTAGTAGGGCATAGGTTGACTGAACGGCGAGGGCAGCTCGTTCATGATGCGCATCGAGTCGATGACCTCGCGCGCGGTCTGGTGTTGCTTGAGGGTGTACTCGTAGCGTGCTTCGAGTTCACCGGGGTTGGTGAACTTGCCGGAGGCCTTGTCGATCCAGGCCAAGGGTCGCGCGATGAGGTTGTCGGAACTGTAGTCGCCGGTGTAGACGTCGCACATGGGCATGGAGGCGCGGAACTGGGGGATGTCGATGAGGCGGCTGGAGAAGGCGAAGCGGACGCCGGCGCTGGTGACGTCGACGACGGTGAGGTGGATGTGGTTCTGGTGGTTGTTGACCGACTCGGCGATCCCGTGTTTGCCATCGGCGGCGGGGGTCTGGGTGTCGTCGGGTGAGGCCTGGTCGTTGACGGTGTCGGCCTGCGCCGGCGTGTCGGCGCGATCGTTTTTCTTGCTGCGGCTGCGGAGCACGCGTCGGACCGGTTCGGGCTTCTCGGTCTTGGGCGGCTCGGGAGCGGGCGGCGTAGCGGGCTCGGGTGTTTCGGGTTTGTCTTCCTTGGGCGGCGCCATGCCCATGGCGGAGCGCTGCATCTCGATTTCCTGGGTCACGCTTTCGCCGTGCTCGTCATCGCCCATCTGGTCCAGGTTGAGCCAGCAGGTGATGGTGTCGTCAAGCATCTGCCGGGGATCGGGGACCTTGAACTTGTTGTTGCACTTTGGGCATCGCGCCATACGACCGCCGGCGTCGCCGGGGATCCCCAGTCGTACGCCACAGCTGGGGCAGTGAATTTGCATCACTTCGCTCATTGTCTTGTTCCTGAACAAAGTGGAGAGATGAACGGCTCGCTGTCGCTTAAACTATAGCACACGACAGGGTGAAATGAGAAAGAATTAGCTGGTCGCGGCAAGTTCTTCGAGTCCGTATTGCTTGATTTTTTTGTAGAGGGTGGTGCGGTTGATGTCCAGGCACTGGGCGGTCTTCTGGCGGTTCCAGTCGTTGCGTTGCAGGGCCGCGAGGATGATCTGTTTCTCCGGTTCGCACAGCGCCTCGCGGAGCGGTTCGCCGCGCCAGAGGTTGGCTGACCAGTTCTGGGGGTTCTTGCGGCGCTCGCGGAAACCGGGTCGGCCTTCGGGGTCCTGGTAGACGATCTTATCGGGCAGCACGTCCGGTTCGATGACGGGCTTGCGCGTGAGGACCACGGCGCGCTCGATGGCGTTTTCCAGTTCGCGCACGTTGCCGGGCCACCGGTACCTGCGCAGCTGCGCCATGGCTTCATCGTTGACACCGGTGACGACCTTGCCGGTGTCGGTGCTGTAGCGGTGGATGAAGTGATCGACGAGGCGGGGGATGTCGCCGTCGCGTTGGCGCAGGGGGGGGAGTTCGATGTTGACGACGTTGATGCGGTAGTAGAGGTCTTCGCGGAACTGGCCGGCGTTGACGAGCGCTTCGAGGGGCTGGTTGGTGGCGAGGATGAAGCGGACGTCGACCTCGATCGTCTCGTTGGAGCCGACGGGCTCGAAGCGTTTTTCCTGGAGGACGCGGAGGAGCTTGAGCTGGAGGGCGGGTGTGGCGGAGTTGATCTCGTCGATGAAGAGTGTTCCGCCGTGCGCGGCCTGGAGCTTGCCGACCTTGTCGCGATCGGCGCCGGTGAAGGCGCCCTTGGCGTGACCGAAGAGTTCGGATTCGAGGAGTGTTTCGGGCACGGAGCCGCAGGCCATGGTGACGAGGGAGCCGTCGTTGGCGGCGCTGCGTTCGTGGACGGCCGAAGCGATGACGCTCTTGCCGGTGCCGGATTCGCCGGTGATCAGGACGGTGGTGCGGCTCTCGGCGACGGCTTCGATCATGTCGAAGACGCGTTGCATGCGGTGATCGCCGCCGACGATGTTGCTCATGGCGTAGCGTTCGCCGAGGCGTTGGCGGAGCTGCTGGTTCTCGTTGAGCAGGCGGTGTTGGGTGAGGCCCTTGCCGACGGCGGTGAGGACCTCGTCGTCGATGATGGGCTTGGTCAGATAATCGAACGCGCCGAGCTTGAGGGCGTTGACGGCCGACTCGATCGAGCCGTACCCGGTGATCATGATGATGACGATCTCGGGGTGATCCTTGTGGATGCGTTGCAACAGCTCAACGCCGTCGGCGTGGGGCATGTTGATATCGGTCAACACCAGCTCGAAGGGGGTGGCGGCGTCGCGGATCATGCTCAGGGCTTCGGCGCCGTTGTGTGCGGTGGCGACGGCGTGGCCCTGTCGCTTGAGCAGCTCGCTGAGGGATTCGGCGACGATCGGGTCGTCGTCGACGATGAGCAGGTGTCCGGTGTGTGCGGCTTGTTCGTTCATGGGTTTCGTGTGGGGTCAGGAGGGCATGGGCAGACGGATGAGCAGGACGGTGCCGCCGGCGTCGGCCGGTTCGAGCCGGATGACGCCGCCGAGGGCGCGGACGAGGTCGCGGCTGATGGCCAGGCCGAGGCCCTGTCCGTTGGATTTGGTGGTGACACCGGGTGCGACCAGGCCGTCCTTGTCGCGCGGGAGCTGGGGGCTGATGCCGGGTCCGTTGTCGGTGATGCGGATCTCGATGTCGTCGCCCTGCGAGAGGGTTTGCACGATGACGCGACCGTTGCGTCCGACCGCTTCGACGGCGTTGCGCAGGCCGTTGATGATGACGGGGTAGAGCTGGCCGGCGGGGAAGGCGAGCGTGGCGGGCTCCATCTCGACGGTGAGGTCGATTTCCTGCACGCGCGCAACCGGTTGCGTGACGCGGACGGCGTGTTGTGTGATCTCTTCGAGCGTGGCGTCGTGTCGGTATGTGGCAGCGAGGTCGGCGCAGCCGTTACGCATCCACTGACGGAGCAGGCCCGCCATGTGTTGGAGGGACAGGTCGGCGGTGCGGAGGCAGTCGCGCGCGGCGGGGTCGACGGGGGCGTCGTCGGCCTGATCGTCGAGACGGCTGAGGGCGAGGCCGACGTTGCGCAGAGAGCCGTCG
>JANQJT010000005.1 GCA_028281485.1 Phycisphaeraceae bacterium | reverse complement strand
GCCTCAGCGGCGCGCGGACCCAGCGCATCATCCCCCCGCAGATCACTCCCGTAGCCAATCACCAGAACGCGTAACGACATCGCTTTCGGCCCTTTGCTTCGCTATCCCACCCGCAGGCGGGGGTTAAAGGCGACCGTCACGCGACGGCCGCCGTCACTTCCATCAACCCATCAATCCCGACGAACCTCGTCACACAGCTCACCGGCCGCATCACGCAGCTCGATGTGCAACGGCATCTGCCCCAGCGCATGCGTCGCACAGCTCAGACAGGGATCGTAGCACCGGATCACCGCCTCCACGCGATTCAACATGCCTTCCTTCAGCTTCTTGCCGTTTACGAAGTGCTGCGCCACCTGCTTCACACCCCGGTTCATCGCCAGGTTGTTGTGGCCCGTCGCGATGATCAGGTTGCACCAGGTGATCTGCCCGTCGTCGTTGATCTTGTAGTGGTGGATCAGTGTCCCGCGCGGCGCCTCGGCCACGCCGATGCCCTCGTTGCGGTTGCCGCGGGCACGCGCACGCACGTGATGATCCAGGATCGCCGGATCGTTCAGCAACACCGTCATCCGCTCGATCGCGTGGATGATCTCGATCAGGCGGGCGTAGTGGTAATGGAAACTGCTCAGCACCGCGCCACGATGCATCTCCTTGAACTCCGCCATCTCCTGGTCCGCGATCGGCGTACCCGCGTGGTCCGCCACGTTCAATCGCGCCAGCGGCCCGACACGGTAGATGCCTTCCGGATACCCACGCTTCAGGTAGTACGGGAACTTCATGTAGCTGAAGTCCTCCACCGCCTCGCCGAGAATCTCCTGGAAGTTGTGCGGATCGACCATGTCCTCCAGCACCTTGCCCTGCTCGTCGGTCACGCGCAGATAGCCGTCGTAGTGCTCCAGGCCGCCCTCCGGACTCACCAGCCCCATGAAAAGCGACGGGAAGTTCGCAAACGTCCGCACCTCTTCATCGAACTTGCCAAGCGTCTGCTTGTACCACTTGATCGTGCGCTGCGCGATGTCCAACCCCTCCGGCAGCATCGCCAGCATCGCGTCACGCGTCTCCGCGGTCAGCGCTGCGTTTACGCCACCGCCCACCATCCACGCCGGGTGCACCTTCTTGCCGCCAAGCATCTCGATGATGTCCTGGCCGATCTTACGCAGACGGATCCCGTCCACCGCCAGCTCAGGATGGCTCGCCGCCACACCGAAGATGTTCCGCTTCACCGGGTCGCTGTCCCAACCCAGCAGCATGTCCGGGCTCGACAGGTGGAAGAAGCTCAGCGCGTGACTCTGCGTCATCTGCGCATAGTTCATCACACGCCGCAACATCGCCGCCGTCGGCGGGATGTCCACCGCCATCAGGTCGTCGCACGCCTTGCTCGACGCCATCAGGTGGCTCACCGGGCAGATGCCGCACGTCCGCGCCGTGATCGCCGGCATCTCCGTAAACGGCCGGCCCTCGCAGAACTTCTCAAACCCTCGGAACTGCGTCACGTGAAACTGCGCATCGTCCACGTCACCCTTGTCACTCATGTGAAGCGTGATGCGAGCGTGGCCCTCGATACGCGTCACCGGATCAATTGTTATCGTCTTGCTCATGGCTTACTTTCCAAACCGTGTCAGTAGGAGCGGGTCAGGCTGACGACCCGCAAGCAGCTCGCTCAGCACGTAGTAAATCGCGTCCGCCGGCGGCGGGCACCCCGGAACGTACAGGTCCACGTCCACCACCTGGTGAACAGGCAACACCTTGTCCAAAAGCGGCGGCACACACACCGTCGGGTCCATCGGCTGAAGCTGCGCGTTCTCATGGTACGACCGATCGAAACACTCCTTCTGATCGAACACGTTCCGCATCGACGGCACATTCCCCGTCACCGCGCAATCGCCCAGCGAGATCAGGAAACCACACGCCGCACGCATCTTCAACGCCTTCGCACGGTCGTCCTCGTTGCTGATCGCACCCTCGATGATCCCCACGTCCGTCCCCTTCGGGATCTCCTTGGAATCCACCACCGGGCTGTACACCATTTCGATCAGCGGCGCGATCTCCACCAGCCGCTCATCCAGGTCCAAAAACGACATGTGGCACCCGCTGCAGCCGTCCAGCCACACCGTCGCGATCGTTACCGGTTTCTTCTTGTCACTCATCGCTGCGCCTCCCGCATGATCGTCAGGTACGGCAGGAACGCGCGACGCTTGTCCATCTCGGCCGCCGCCGTCCCCTTCTCAACCAGCGCGCCCGTCGGACACACATGCACACACTTGCCGCAAGACGTACACGTCTGGCTCTCGCCCCACGGCATGTTCAGGTCGTTGATAATCCTCACATCGATCCCCCGGCCCCCGATGCCCTTCGTGAACGCGCCCTCGATCTCACCGCACACACGCACGCAACGCGTGCACATGATACAGCGGTTGTGATCCAGGCGGAAACGGTCGTTCGACGAGTCCAGATTCACATCCGGGTCCATGTACGGCAGGTGCACGTGATCCACGCCCAGCTCCACCGCCATGTCCTGCAACTCGCACCCGCCGTTCGACACGCACACCGAGCACACGTGGTTCCGCTCGGCAAACAGCATCTCGATCACGACCTTCCGGTACGCCCGCAGCTTCGGGCTATCGGTGTGCACCACCATGCCCTCCGCCACCTCCGTGCTGCACGACGCCAGCAGCTTGTTCATCCCCTCCACCTCGACGAGGCACAGGCGACATCCGCCCCAGATCGAAAGCCCGTCCAGGTAACACAAACCGGGAATGATGATGTCGTGGTCACGCGCCACGTCCTTAATCGTCTGACCCGGTTTCGCCGTCACATCGACATCGTCGATCTTCATCGTCAGCGTCTGGGTCGGGGGTAATTTCTGTCTAGCCATGTCTATATCCTCTGCCCCGCTCGAGCGAGGCGGTTATCCTTTCGCTCAACGCTCGATCCGGTCCGGCGCACCCGCCTTCGTCTCAACGTCCGGCACCGGCCGCCCGTCGCCCGACACGCCGCCGACAAGCGAACCCATGTACTCGTCCTCGAAGTAACGCAGCGTCGACAACACCGGGTTCGGCGCCGTCTGACCCAGGCCGCACAGGCTGCACGCCTTCACAACGTCACACAGCTCCTTCAACAGCTCCAGGTCCTTCTCCGTCGCGCTCTTCGCACACAGCTTCTCCAGCAGGTCCAGCATCTGCGCCGTACCCACCCGACACGGCGTGCACTTGCCGCAGCTCTCGTCCTTGCAGAACTCCATGAAGAACCGCGCCACGTCCACCATGTTCGATGCCTCGTCCATGATGATCATGCCGCCAGAGCCCATGATCGTCCCCGCCTCCTGAAGGCTCTCGTAATCCACCGGCATGTCCAGCAGGTTTCCCGGCACACAACCGCCCGAAGGACCGCCGGTCTGCACCGCCTTGAACGTCCCGCCGTCCGGGATGCCGTCGCCGATGTCGTACACGATCTCACGCAGCGAGATACCCATCGGCACCTCGATCAGACCGTTGTTCACGATCTTCCCGGCCAGCGCGAACACCTTCGTGCCCTTGCTCTTGGCCGTGCCGATCGAGGCCAGCGCATCGCCGCCGTTGCGGACGATCCACGGGATCGTCGCCAGCGTCTCCACGTTGTTGATCAGCGTCGGCTTGCCGTACAGACCGTAGCTCGCCGGGAACGGCGGACGCGGACGCGGCACACCCCGGCGACCCTCAATCGAAGCGATCAACGCCGTCTCCTCGCCGCAAACGAACGCACCGGCGCCCAGTCGCAGCTCGATCTCAAAGTTGAACGGCGTGTCACACAGGTTCGTCCCCAGAAGCTCGTACTTCTGGGCCTGCCGAATCGCCTTCTTCAAACGGGCAATCGCCAGCGGGTACTCCGCACGCACGTAGATGTACGCCTTGCTCGCACCCACCGCGTAGCCCGCGATCGTCATGCCCTCGATGATCCGGTGCGGATCGCTCTCCAGCACCGCGCGGTCCATGAACGCGCCCGGGTCGCCCTCGTCGGCGTTACAGACCACGTACTTCTTGTCCGCGTCCGTCTTCGCCACCGTGCTCCACTTCAGACCCGTCGGGAAACCGCCGCCCCCGCGGCCGCGCAAACCGCTGATCGTCACCTCGTGCAACACGTCGTTCGGGCTCATCTCCGTCAGCGCCGTCACCAGGCCGCTGTAGCCGTCCGCCGCGATGTAGTCTTCGATACTCTCCGGGTCGATGTACCCAGAGTTCTCCGTCACGATCCGCTTCTGGCGGGAGAAGTACGGGATGTCCGTCGGCTGAACCAGCTGTTCAACCGTCGTCCCGCCCGCGGCCGCCTCGACGATCCGATCCGCGTCGTCCATCGACACGCCCCGGTACATCGTCTTCGGCGCGTCGTTACCCGCCGCTTCGTCGGCCGGGTGATCCACCTCGACCAGAGGCCCGGCGCTGCACAGGCCCATGCAGCCCACGCAACGCACCTCCACGCCCTCGGCCTTGTCCCCAAGCGACTCGGCGTGCGACGACATCTCCTCGGCGATCTTGTCGCTGTGTCGCGACATGCAGCTCGCCGCCGCGCACACGTTGATCCGCTTGCCCACCGCGGCCTGCTGGCCGCGACGCTCTTCTGCAATCTGGATGAGTTCTTCTGGTGTCATGATGCCATCCACGCTTCTACTTGTTCATCAAGCTGTTCCTGGGTGACCTCACCCTCCATCTCACCGTCGAACACGACCGCCGGCGCCATCGAACACGCGCCGATGCAGCGCGCCGTAAGCAACGACACCTTCCCGTCCTCGGTCGTCTCGCCGTCCCTGATGCCGTACCGCTCCTCCACGTGCTGCAGAAGCTCCGGCGTCCCCTTGATGTAACACGCCGTGCCCGTGCAGAGCACACACGTGTGCTCGCCCTGAGGCTTCAGCGTGAACAGGTGATAAAACGTCGCCACACCGTACACGTTGCTCAGCGGCACGCGAAGACTCGCCGCCACGTAACGCAACGCCGGCTCGTCAAGGTACCCAAAGCTGTTCTGCACCGTGTGCAGCGTCTCGATCAGCGCGTTGCGACTGTAGCCGTTGCGACGCATCGTCGCCTGCACGATCTTCCATCGCTTATCATCACTCGGCGCTTCCGGCTTCGTAATCGTTGCGATCATGTCCGATCCGTCCTTTCCGCGTCACCCGGCCCAGGCGCCCGCTTTCCCGTTACTTGTTCCGTTGACCCAGCATCCAACGCGCCGCGAACACACCGATCGCCACGCCCACTGCCACGCCCAACATCACCCAACCCGGGTGAATCACGTAATGCGCTAACGTCGCCATCACAGGCTCCTTTCCAAGCACCTAACAGATGCGAGGCAACTCCTCGCCATAGGGTTTATGCACAATCCGCCGACCGCCGATCGCCGTGTGCAACTCACACACGCCGCTGCGCTCGCCGTCTACCGTTCCAATCACCGCCGCCCCCGCGCCAAGCGTCCCGTCCCCGTACCGGGCCATCACATCCATCGCCCGATCCGCCGCCACAGCGCTCACCACCATCACCACCTTCCCCTCGTTGGCCACCTCCAGCGGGTCCAGCCCCAGCATCTCCGCCGCGTGACGCGCCGCCGGGTCCACCGGGATCGCGTCTTCTTCCAGCGTCACACGCCAGCCCGACTGAGCCGCCATGTCCGCGCTCAACCCCGCCAACCCCGCTCGCGTCGCATCGCGCATGAACTTCAGCTCATCGCCCAGCTCACCCATCAACGCCTTAATCAAGCCGTTCAGCGGAGCAACATCACTACGCAACACGCTCGACACCTCCGGCATCTCGCGCGCCAGCATCACCGTCAAACCGTGCTCGCCCACCGGCCCGTTCACCAGCAGCACGTCGCCCGGCTCGACCCGCTCCACACCCAGCTTCACGTCCGCTCCCAAACGCCCCACCCCCGCCGTCGTCAGATAGATCTCGCTCGTCGCGCCCCGCTCGATCACCTTCGTATCGCCCGTCACCACCGGCACACCCGCCAGCTTCGACGCCTCCGCCACCCCGTCCAACACCTCCTCCAAGTCCTTCTTCTTAAAACCCTCCGTCACGATGATCCCCAGCGACACCCCCATCGCCTCCGCCCCGCTCACCGCCAAATCGTTCACCGTCCCGCACACCGCCAGGTGACCGATGTTCCCACCGGCAAACTTCCACGGCTGAACCACGTAACCGTCC
>JANQJT010000324.1 GCA_028281485.1 Phycisphaeraceae bacterium | reverse complement strand
CCGCCCCGTTGTAGGGAGAGATGTGCTCGGCCGGGGCGGCCATCTTCCTGGCGCAACCGCCGACGAGCACGGGCGAGAAGAGGCCGAGCGTCAGGAACGCGACGCGCGCCCACAGAGCGGCCGGTCTTCCAAGCATGGTCTGTGCACTTGTCATGGCGTCCTGCCGTTCTTGCGGGGGATCCCTCCCCGCATCTTTCTGGCGGCCTCGGCGCCTGCCTCGGCCAAAGCGGCCGCGATGCCTTCCGGCAGCGCGGCGCGCAGAGTCATCGACCGTCGTCGACGATCACGTTCGTGTACTGCGTGCTATCGGCCGGGTACTCGCCGGTAGCCGCCATAATGGCGCCATCCGTCGCGAGCGACCAGATGTTGTCTACGCCGTTGCGGTCGGAGATGAAGTAGATCCGATTGCCCCGCGCCCAGGTCGGCATGAGGTTAACCGCGCCGTTGGCGGTCAGGTTCACCAGGCCCGTGCCGTCGCGGTTGATCATCCAGAGATTCGCCGAGTCGGGACGGGCCTCGGTCATCTCGGCCCATTGGCTCGGATTCGGCACGGCCGAGAAGGTGATCCACTGACCGTCCGGGCTCCAGGTCGGCGTAATGCACGCGGCGATGGGACTCGAGATGATCTCGGTGGGTTTGGTCGCCTCTCCGGCGAGATAGTCCATGGTCCAGACGCCAAAGGCGCGATCGCCGCGCGACTTCGAGCGCTGGAACAGGATCTGGGTGGCGCCGCCGTCGCCCGTGCCGGGCACCGGGCACCATTCCGGGAACAGCCCGTACCCCAGGAAGTGGGCCATGCCGCCGTTGTACGTGTCGATGACCCAGATCTCCCAGCGTCCGCTCACGTCGCCGAGCCGGCAGAACGTCAGCTGCGTCCCGTCCGGCGACCACGAAGGGTGCAGCTCATGGCCGCTCTGCGTCGTGATCTGCACGGCCTTGCCCCCGTCCACCGGCATCACGAAGATGTCCCAGTTGCCCGTGCGGTTGCTCGCAAAGGCGATGCGCGTTCCGTCCGGGCTGATCGACGGCATGACATCGTGCGCCGGGCTGCGCGTGAGCTGCGTCACTGTGCGGCTGCCGACGTCCTTGATGTAGATGTCGGCCGTGTGGCTGTGCTGGGTGCTGGCGTACGCGATCCGCGAGCCGTCGGGGGACATGCAGGGATCGAAGTCCGCCCCTTCCATCGAGAAGCTGACCTGCGAGAAGTTTGCACCGCCCGCCTTCATGGGGTTGATCGCCTGTTCGTTGACCCCGCGCCCCGCGAGCACATCGCTCATGAACGCGAGGTGAGCGTCGGGCGAGCTCGTCGGGCGAGCTCCCCCGGGCGTTAGCGACATGCGTTCGGCGTGCGACTCGTAGACGTATGAAGGCGGGATACCGTCGCCGCCGGGCGGCGTGGTCTCGACACCCGTGAGACCAACGTTGAACGGGTTGATCTGTGAGAACGCCGCCGTCCGAGCGGCCCCGCCGTCGGGTCGATTCGTGCTTGGCAAGTTGGTCACTTTGCTCGCGGCCGGCGCCGCCGACTTCTGCCGCTTGGCGCACGCGCTCACTCCGATCATGGCGCCGGTGCAGGCAATCAGGATCGCAGCTCTGGTGATCTTCAGGGTGCCCATTGATGAAGCTCCACGTTGGCCGTAGGCAGCGAGAGGCTGCTGTTCTGTCCGGCGACGGGGCTCCACCCACATCTGCCGACCTCATGCTCAACCGACTCGGATGCCGGAGAGGCTCCGCCAGCCCGGCTCGCGAGGTCCGCTCTGCGCCGATTATCGGACGCGTTCCGCGTCCGCCTTGAGCCAGAGCAAGCCCGCGGCAGGTTTGATCGGACGCGCAACGTCCGCTCATGAGTCCGGGAACGAAAAGTCCGCAAAAAT
>JANQJT010000290.1 GCA_028281485.1 Phycisphaeraceae bacterium | reverse complement strand
CTCCACGACGGCCTCGGCGATCTGCGCCAGCGTGTCGGCCTGATCGGTCAGGGCGGCGATGACCTGTGCGCTGTGTTCGATGGAGCGGCGGATCGATTGGGACGTGTCGTTCATCACGGACATCTTAAACGCTCCGGGCGCGACGCGCAACCGGCCGCCCGGCCCGCTATGATGAGACCCATGACCCACGATGCCGCCAACGATCCACCCGCTGTGACACTCTTTACCGACGGGGCCTGCCTGGGCAACCCCGGCCCGGGGGGCTGGGCGTACATCCTGCGCGACGACGCCACCGGCGGCGAGACCGAGGAGGCGTTCGGCGAGGATCAGACGACGAATAACCGCATGGAATTGACCGCGGTGATCCGCGGGCTGGAGGCGCTGGACGGGCCGCGCCGCGTCACGCTCGTGGGCGACAGCGAGTACGTGCTCAAGGGCCTCAGCGAGTGGATGCCGGGCTGGAAGAAGCGGGGCTGGCGCAAGGCCGACAAGAAACCCGTGCTCAACGCGGACCTGTGGCAGAAGCTCGACGCGTTAGCCGGGCAGCACACCATCGAGATCGAGTGGGTGCGTGGTCACACCGGCCACCCGGAAAACGAACGCTGCGACAAGCTGGCCAGCGACCAGGCGCTGCTCATCAAGGAAGGCAACGCGGGCTGATCTACAAATCACCGGCTCACTCGAGCGTCAGCTCCACCGTCCGTTGCTCGCCTCTCAGATACAGATTGACCTCGACCGTGTCACCGGGCTCGTGCTGTTCGAGCGCGAGGAACAGGTCGTTCGAGTTGGCGATGGGCTTGCCCTCGATGGCGGTGATGACGTCGCCGAGCACGATGCGGCCGCGATCGTCGCGTCGCGTGGCGACCAGGCCCGCTCGCTGGGCGGCGCTTCCGGGTCGCACGTGCAACACGAGCACGCCCTTGACGCGCTGGTTGCGGAGCAGCGAGGCGCTGATGCGGTCGTGCGTCTCGATGCCGATGACGGGCGGCTGGTACTTGCCCTTGGCGATGAGCTGGGGCACGACGCGGCTGACGGTGTCGATCGGGACGGCGAAGCCGATGCCGGCCGAGGCGCCCGACGGGCTGTAGATCACGGTGTTGACGCCAATGACGCGACCGGCGCTGTCGAGCAGCGGCCCGCCGGAGTTGCCGGGGTTGATGGCGGCGTCGGTCTGGATGGCGCCCTCGATGGGCCTGCCGGAGACGGAGGTGATCTGTCGGTCGAGGGCGGAGATCAAGCCGCGGGTGAGCGTGTGGTCCAGGCCGTAGGGGTTGCCGATGGCGTAGACGTGTTGGCCGACCAGGAGGTTGGCGCTGCGGCCGATGGGCAGGGCCTCGATGTCGCGGGAGTGGGCCTCGATGCGCAGCACGGCCAGGTCGTGGTCGGGTGAGACGCCGACGAGGCGTGCGCCGTACTGGCTCTGGTCTTCGAAGGTGACGTAGGCGGAGCTGGCGCCGGCGACGACGTGGAAGTTGGTGACGATGTGCCCCTTGTCGTCCCAGACGAAGCCGGAGCCCACGCCGCGCTGCACCTCGCGCACCTGGCGGGTGAAGACGTTGAGCTCGCGGCCGGTGGTGGCGATGTTGACGATCGCGCCGCGCGACTTGCTGAACAGCTCGATGGTCCTGCGCTCGGCGGCGGACAGGTCGTCGCGCGCGCTGAGGACGGCCTCGTCGGCCATCGCCGGCTCCACCGCCGGTGGCGCATCGCTGTGCAGGCCTCGGCCGATCCAGAAACCAATCGCCACACAGCCGGCCAACACCATCACCCAATGAATCGATCGCATCGCACACCTCGGTCTATTTGTTCGCGCCCTGCAACCACATGATACGCTTGTTTACCCTTTGACGCCGCCCGAACGGAGGGCGTTCGCGCAACGGGCATAAAAAAAGACGAGGCCCGGGTAAAGGTTCCCGAGCCCCGTGCCTCCAATCACTGCGTGTCGCAGTTGCGTTTAATAGAAATCAGTACCTGATCAGCGCCAGCACGCGCGGCGGATCGCCGATGTTCTCAATGGTCGAGCGGTCGACGATCGCGAGGATGCGCAGCTGCTCGGTCATCTTCTCTTCGACGTAGTCCGCATCGCCGGGCTGATCGGTCAGGTCGCCCAGCTCGTAGCCGCGGACGAGGATGTAGACGGCGAAGACGTCGCTGCGCGTGGTGGTGATCTGGCCGAGCCAGTTCATCAGCAGCAGCTGTTCTTCGCGGTCGTCGGCGACGCCATCGGCGTCGACGCTGCCGTCGGGCCTGTAGTCGATGGGGACGCCGTTGAGGGCCGCGGTGTCGATCGAATCGTTCAGCAGCGCGTCGCGCACGTCGACCATGCCCATCGTCTCCCCGAGCAGCGCGATGCCGAAGGCGTTGGCGCCGGGACGGGTGTCGGCGTTGCGCTGGACCGAGGCGATGTCGTCGCGGTAGTCGACCAGGGCGTCGACGACGCTCTGGCGGATCGTGTCGTCGGGGATGGGCAGGGCGCGGTAGAGCACGGCGCGGGGCGCGGTGTTGATGTTGATCCGTCCGTGCACGGCCAGCTCGTCGGGCTCGTCGATCGAGCCGTCGCCGTCGTTGTCGTGGCCGTCGCTGAGCGGCGAGAGCGTGGTGAACTGATCGAGCAGCGCCATGGCGTGGGGGACCTGTGTGTTGCCGGCGTTGGTCATCACGCCGGCGAGGACGGGATCGAAGCTGAGCATGAAGGCGGTCTCGAGGTCGTCGGCGCCGGTCACCTGGTGCATCGCGTCGGCGATGGTGGTGGTGGCGGCGATCTCCGACGGGCCGAGGATGACGATGTTGGCCAGCTCACCGGGGAACCACATCGTGTCGTCTTCGTTGCGGAAGATCAGCTGGTAGCGGCTGGTGTCAATCGTGCCGGTCAAGCCAATATTGGGTGTGCCGGTCTTAGCAACGGGATCACCCAGACTGTCTATTGAATCGTCAATTGGTAATGGCGGATCGGTTGACGCTGGATCAACATTGTGTTGCGAACGATCGAAATCGGCATCACGCATCGCCAACAGGTTCAGGTCTTCCGTCGTACCGATCGTCGACACGTGGATATAGCCCCAGATGTTCGTTGCGGTTGGATCCTCGCCACCCCAGGGAGCCATTGCGGTATTCAAACCGGTCTGCACAATCGGGCCGGCGGCGTGTGCTTGATCGTCCACGTCATCAACGGTCACAATCTGGTATGCAATATCGTTTCCATCCTCAGCTTCAGCCAAAAGCTCAACTGTCACATCACCGCCGAGACTGAACGGATTGGAACCCCAATCAAGTCGATGTTGAGAATCGTCAGGCACACCGTCAACTGCATCAAGCTCTGCGGCGTGAGCGGCAAGAATATTTTCGCCACCGGAATCGCCTTCTTCGTGATAAACCAGCAGGGCTTCACCGGGGTTGAGCACGTCTACGGAGCCGAGATCGGTCGTCAACTCGCGTACGGAAGCTGCGGGGCCGCCGATCCTGACTTTCACGTAGTCGAGACTGATCGGATAATTGAAAGGATTTCGGATTTCGATCGCGAAGCCGCCGCCTTGGCGCGTCCAAATCACATCGTATGTGTTGGGGGGTGTGGTGAGAGAAGATGAACCGGTATCGGTGCGATAGCTGTGCTGGACGAAGGCCTCGGCGACGAAGGGCAGCGGTTCGAGGCCGTAGTGGTTGTTGCCGGTGATGGTGGTGGCCAGGTGAGACAGGCGGCTGTCGGTGTCGATGTAGTCCTTGATGTTGACCGCGAGCTGCGTGGCGAAGGCCTCCTGGGCCTCGAGCGGGTCGGGCAGGAGCACGTCGAAGTCGGCGGGGAGGACGGGGTCGCCCGCGCCGTGGTCGCGGTAGACCGCCACGATGCGGTCGCGGATCTCGGCGGGTGTGAGGGCGGGGTTGTTCAGGTCGAGCTTGTGGGTCAGGCCGGCGCCGTAGCCTGCGGTGTGAATACCGGTGGCGCTGACGGTGGTGAGCATGTGGCGCGGCTCGAAGATCGGTACGTTCGGATCGAGCGCGTTGTCCACGGCCAGCTCGGTGTCGTTGATCGCGAAGTAGCGCGCGATCTGGTTGCGATCGTTGGGTGCGCCGATGTCGATCTGATCGATCTGGTCGAATCGGTACTCTTTATCGATCTTGTTACCTAAAGGATCGGCATCACGCAAAAGGCGGCGCAATTGACGGAGGTGCGGTGTCGTGCCGTCAGACTTCATGGTGATGGCAGTATCGCGGTCGGGCGAGTTCAGGCCGTTGCGCACGCGGAGCAGGCGTTCGACGTCCATGCCGATCCGTTGGTATTGGGTGGTGGCGCCGGACATGCCGTTGTAGTTGCCGTACAGACGGGGCCCGCCGTTCCAGAAGTTTGTGCGGGCGTGGTCCTCACCGATCCACAGCACCGGCAGCGGCGCCGAAGGCGTGGGCGGCTCGGGGCTGCCGAACCGGTAACGCAGGAACTCGCGGACCTGCTCCTCCAGGGCGGTTGCGCCGGCGGCGTTTTCGATCCGCTCGGCGGACTTGGTCTCGAACAGGAAGCGACCGAGGTCGACATCGGTGAGATAGCGGCAGCGCGGCGCCTCGGCGCCGGCGTCGGACTGGACCGTGCCGCCGCTGTAGGACACGAGGCTGGTGGCGACGTTGAGGTTGATGCAGGCCGACAGGTCGACCACGCGAACCGCGGCGATGTACTGCGTGCCGTCGACGATGGGCATGGCGGCGTAAACGAAGCGGCCGTCGGTGATGCCGTCGCCGTCGACATCGACGAGGTCGGTGTTGCGGATCAAGAACTTCGGATCGAACGGCTCGTAGAGCTCTGCGGACTCGTTTTCCGCGTTGGCGTCGACGGGCGTCAGGCTGACGTTGTGTCCGGTCACGCCGCCGGTGCGGTGGACCCACTGGTTGTTGGCGATGTTGGTGATGTGGGGCCAGACCAGATCGGAGCCTTCGAACCGTGGGGCGAAGTTGGCGAGCCAGGCGTCGACGTTTTCGTGTGGGTAATCGTGGGGCTCTGAGCCGTCGACGACCTGGGCCAGGTCGTCACCGATGGCCTTGAGCACGCGGTTGAGCTCGAGCTCGGCGACGCGTTCGATGTTGCCGGCGCGTCCGAGTTGAACCGTGGCGTCGCGATCCTGGCGCGAGGCCTGCAGCAGCGCCGTGCCAACCATGACCAGCAGCGCCAGCGTCACCAACACGAGGATGAGCGTGTTGCCGCGGCGTTGCGTGGTGCGGGATGTCGTGTTCGTGTTCATGATCAATCGATTCCTTTGCACGGATTGGAGGCAAAGGGTGTTTCGTGCTTTACCGCGGGCCTTA
>JANQJT010000227.1 GCA_028281485.1 Phycisphaeraceae bacterium | reverse complement strand
GCTGAAACAGATCGACGGCCTGGTGCTCAACGACTCCGAGGCCGAGCTGCTCACCGGCGAAGCCAACGTCGTCACCGCGTCGGCGAAGATCCTCGAGCTCGGCCCGAGGTTTGTCGTCGTCAAGAAGGGCGCGCACGGCTGCATGATCCGTCACGCCGATGGCCTCGGCGTCCTGCCGGCCTACCCCGCGACCGACGTGATCGATCCCACCGGCGCAGGCGACAGCTTCGCCGGCGGCATGATGGGGTACCTGGCCGAGGTCGACAGAACCGACCTGGCCGCGATCAAGCGGTCGCTGGCCTACGGCACGATGGTCGCTAGCTACAACATCGAGTCGTTCAGCCTCGAACGCCTCAAGCAGATCTCGCGCAGCGACATCGACGCCCGCCTGGCCGAGTTCACCGAGGCGGTTTCCTTCGCCGGCTAAACCATGTCGACCGGCCCGACCATCCGCTGCTTCCTCGCGATCGAACCCGACGACGCGGCCCGCGCCGACCTGATCGACGCGGCTCACTTAATCGATGCCGAGCCGATGCGTCGCACACCCGCTGAGAACCTGCACCTGACTGTCAAGTTCCTGGGGGATTGCCTGCCCGATGAGGTCGCGCGGCTGATCGAGGCGCTGCCCGATGCGCTGGCTGACGCGTCGGCGTGCGAACTGACCAGCACGGGTTTCGAGGCGATACCCAATGAGCGCCGGCCGCGCGTGGTGGCGATGGGCTTTGAGCGGACCGAGCCGATTACGACGATCCACGAACTGGCAGAGATGGCAGCCGAGGACGCGGGCCTGCCACGCGAGGGGCGTGTGTATCGGCCGCACGTCACGCTGGGCCGATTCAACGCGCGTCGGCGACCGCCGCGCGACTTCCGCCTGCCCGATGAGGCGATCGATTCGATCTCGCTGCCGGTCGGCGAGTTGGTCTTGCTGCAATCGATCCTCGAACCCACCGGCGCGGTGTACCAGGAACTGGCGCGGTTCGGCTTGTGATCCTTACATTAAGGAAGTGGCGAAGCGCTAAGGTTGTGTTTCGCGTTGGCCGAGTGGTTGTAGAGAGGTATTGCGGGCGTTAGAATCCCGCGATTACGCCACCGTAGCTCAGCTGGTCAGAGCGGTGCTTTCGTAAAGCACAGGTCATGGGTTCGAATCCCATCGGTGGCTTTGGAAATCGGGTCAACAGCACACGCATCCGGGGCAACCATCACAACCGGCAGAACAACACGAAAACGCGCTATTCCACCGCACACAAACCCATACATAAACCTATCAAATGCCCCCAAAGCCGGCCTCCATACGCCCCTTCAAACCACCAAGCCTCAAAAAATCCCCATAAACTCTTGTGTCAAATTGGCTTACAGGTCGTTGGATATTTATGTACTTTAATTTCTCATCCCTCAATTCATGTGATAGTATTTGACTGTCAAAAGGTATATGGAGTCTGGGAGATTGTTTCCCAACGGATGAACAACTGCACTCTACTCTCTTAATGAGGAAAGGAAGAGAATCGTGCTTAGCATTCGCAAAACAGTTTTTGGCCTTGTCGCCGTCCTTGGTATCACCATGGGCGTGAACGCCGATAGCATCGTCTACACCAACGTGTACGATACGAATACCGGCACTTTCCAGATCTTTGCTGATGTCCTCGGTGGCACCAGCGGTGGTCTGCTGAACTTCTCGGTTGACATCGTCAGTGCTGCTGGCATCGTCACGAGCGTCACCGACGAATCGCCCTTCATGCAGGCCGACACCAGCTTCTCGCCTGCCGGCTTCAAGGAACCCCTGGCTGAGACGAGCACCATCCTGCTGTTCAACGGTCAGAACTTGCCCGGCGGCGTCAACCTGATCACCGGCTTTGGCCAAGTCGCCAGCGACTTCACCTCTGAAGGCATCAACTACCTCGGCGGCACGCTTCGTCAGCCCTCTTGGGGCAGCTCCCTGCTGATCGGTTCGGGTACGTTCAACCCGCTGCTCGGTGTGCCGGAGATCGGCCCCGGCGATACCGCTGGTGGTCAGCTGCTGCTCAACGCTGCAGGCGATACCCCCATCTCGCCTGATTCCGTGAACTACATCAACACCCCCGAGCCCGCCAGCCTGGCCCTCCTCGGCCTCGGCGGCTTGGCGATGATCCGTCGTCGCAAGTGAGCTCGGACAGTTCAAGCGTTCAAGTGCAGTGATGAACGCCTAAGCTAAACACGAAACGGGATCGGGTGTTTAACGCACCCGATCCCGCTTTCTTTGGACGGCGGAACGAAACACGAAAACTCGATCCCGCACGCCGACGCGCCGTCCCAACGAGAGAGTCACGGAAACGAGAGAAAGAAACCCCACCGCCAACCTACAATCGCTTGGACACGGAAGCATGAAGCGTAGCACTCTCATCGTCTTGTTGATCCTGGCCTGCCTTACAACGGCCGCCGTATCAACCCAAGCGGCTCCGGGCGTGACGATCGAACAGATGGGCATGGTCGCCCCGGGGCTTCGTGGCTACGTCCTCGTGGCTGACAGCGACTCAACTGCCGAGGTTAACAGCTTCCAGTTCGACGTCACCGGTAACCCGCACCAGGTCTGGGAAAACCTCGCCGGCCCCGAAACCATCCTGCTCGACGACCAGGGCCCGGGCTATCTGCCCGAGTGGGAACGGTGGGACACGCGACTGCTCAACAGCTCTTCACAGATCATCAGCATCCCCGGCTTCCCAATCACCAGCGAGACCAATGACAACTCCAATCCCGCCGGCTTGACGCTGACCGGTGTTGCGGGCGTGGGGACACTCAGCGTCGACGGCCTGTCGTACACCCCCACTGCCGCGGGGCCCGTGATGTCCTTTGTCCAGGTCATCGTGCCCGTCGGCAACACCGTTGAAGTCGATGGCCTGTTCATCACGGAGATCACGCCGGGTGTGGCCGGTCCCGTGGTGATTGATCAGACGCTGACGGGTGTGGCGCTGCTAGCCGGCGACGCCAACGGCGACGGGACCGTTAACCCCACCGACTTGGCGGCGCTGACGCTCAACTGGCTCGGCACCGACAAGGTCTGGACCGAAGGCGACTTCAACTTCGACGGCAACGTTAATCCCACCGACCTGGCCGACCTGACACTGAACTGGTTGCAGAGCCTGCCCAGTTCCCCCGCACCGGTGTTCGCTCCCGAGCCGGGTTCGATCGCCCTATTGGTGTTGGGTGGTGTGGCGATGCTGCGGCGTCGGCGTGCGTCGTAACCGCAAGTCGGATAAATCAAATCTCTCACACGACATTTAACCGGCGGGCATCTCCCCGTCGGTTTTTCATGGGCGAAGTATCAAACGGGCGGCTGCGCACATTAATTTTGACCATATCAGCCTGATTTCTTGGCTCTAGGCCCAAACACTGGTTAGACTTCTAGAGGAAAAGACGCGTGTTTGTGCGTCACGAGCGGCACGAAGCCGCGATAGAACATTCCGGACTCCGGGTAGGTTTCCCCACATCGATCGTCCCGGCGCCCAACAAGCAGGAAAGGGATCAGATATGTTTCACATGCGACAAGCCATGATTGGCCTGGCGATCGTTTTGGGCGTGGCCATTCACTCACACGCCGACAGTGTCGAGTTTTTTCTGGACTACGGCGATTTCGACGGGACTTTTGATATCTGGGTTAAGGTCATCGGGACCGACAGTGATGGCTTGGCCGCTTTTGATGTTAAAATAGAGCCCAACGGTCTTCAGACCATTCAGCACGAATCACCGTTTATGCAATTCTCCTTTGAAACGTCGGGGCCGGTTGGTTTTTCGAGTGGACTGGCGGTTGTTGATTCCACCCTGCTCGTCAACGCCCAGGATTACTTGGGAGCAAGCCCTCTAATTGGTGGATACGGCCAGGCGTGGGGTAGTTTTGATCGTGAGGGATACACCACGCATCCTTCGTTACCACAACGCAGCCTCGAATGGCTGGACGCCCTGCACATCGCGTCGGGCACCTTTGATGTCGCACAAAGACCACCGAGTCTTTTTGATGGATATGCGCTGGTCTTCTCTGATATCGACAACCGACAGGTGATAGAACCGGATGACGTTGACATCCATGGCAATGTCCTCGTCCCTCTTCCTTTCTCGTATCCATCCTGGTGGCCCCCCGCACCCGAGCCGAGCTCAATCGCGCTATTGGCGCTCGGCGGTGTGGCGATCCTGCGGCGCAGGCGCGCGTGAGTACACCACGGGTACACACAATGCGATGAGATCAGATTGACCGGCGGGTGTGATGGCCCGTCGGTTATTATTTAGCGCAGGTCTGGCGTGCGGCGACGAGCATGGAGACCATGCAGGCCTGCGCGTCGGCGGGGATGCGCGCGGTGTTGAGCGTCAGCGCAAACAGGTCGTCGGTGGCCTGTGCGCTGGGCCAGAAGCGTTTGATGAAGGCGAGGCGCTGGTCGTCGGTTTGACGGACGAGCCGTTCGGCGCGGGCCGGGGACAGGCCGCGCTCGGCGGCGGCGCGTTCGACGCGGTCGGCGAGGGGCGCGGTGAGACGGATGTGGACGCCGGTGGCCAGGTCCTGTGTGCAGTAGGCGGCGCCGCGTCCGATGAAGACGGCGTGGCCACGCTCGGCCAAGGCACGGATGGTGGCGACGACCTTGGCGTAGACGACCTCGTCGGTGGGGTGGGCCTGGTCGTAGCGGAGGCCCGAGGCGATGTCCTCCAGCCAGGAGCGGGGCCGCTCTAGCATCTGCTCGATGACCTCGTCGGGCAGGTCGTGGTCGGTGGCGACCTGCTCGATGATCTCGCGGTCGTAGCACTCCCAGGTGGGATCGAGGTCGGTGGCGTTGAAGCGCTGGACGAGCTGCTCGGCCAGTCGCAAGCCACCCGCCCAGGCCTGACGGGTGATGGTAACGAAGGGCAATCCGGAGGGGGCCTGGAATCGGGCCCGGTCTGCCCCCCTCCCCAGGGTGTGCAGGGCGGCTACTACGGGACGCGTGGTCATGTGACCCCTCCTAACCGTCCTAATTGTATCCGGCGGTTCGGTTTGAAATCACGGGAATTCCGACCCGCCGAGCCGATCGGGTGGGGTTAGCGGGTCGGGTTGAACGCCGGGCGGGTGTGCTGTTACCATCCTCGCCCACGCTGTCTTACACGGAGAAACACGTTGAAGAGCAACGACCTGAAACCCGGCATGGCGATCAACATGGATGGCCAGTTGTTTATCATCCGCAAGACCGAGCACGTGAAGCCCGGCAAGGGCCCGGCGTACGTGCAGGTGAAGCTCAAGAGCGTCGCCTCCGGCAGCGTCTCGGAGAAGCGCCTGCGTGCGGCCGAGGAGGTCGATCAGGTCAATCTCGACCGGCGCGAGATGGAGTATCTCTACACCGACGCGACCGGTCACGTGTTCATGGACAACGAGACGTTCGACCAGGCCACGATCAGCGACGACCTGGTCGGCGAGCAGATGATCTACCTCAAGCCGAACACGACGATCACGGTGCTGCACCACGGGACGAACCCGATCTCGGTGGAGCTGCCGGCGGCGGTGGACATGGAGGTGACGGAGACGGCGCCGCAGCCGAAGGGCGCTACGGCCACGAACCAGCTGAAGGAAGCGGTGCTGGAGACGGGCCTGAAGACACGTGTGCCGCCGTTTATTGAGAACGGCGAGATGGTGCGCGTGAGCACGGAAGACGGCAGCTACATCGGCCGCGTCTGACCCCCGGAAACGCAAACGATTGTGAAGACGAAAACACACGCTTTAGGGCGTGTGTTTTTTTGTGGCCATCATCGGTGGATTGACGGTGTCGAGTGGATCGGTGCGCGTTCAGGGCTGACGGGTCAGCCACATGGGTGTGCCCATGTTCTGTTGTGGGATGACACAGTCGCTTGACCAGAAGCCTGGGATGGGTGTGTTGCAGCCGGGACAGTGCCCCTTATTCAGGTGATTGTCGGTGACGACGAAGCCGCGCCGCTCGATCAGCGTCTTGTTACAGTTCGGGCATCGCGTGTGTTCCCAATGGCCGGTCATGCCCGGGCGGTTGCCGGCGTAGACGTAACGCAGCCCCGCGGCGCTGCCGATCTCACAGGCGCTGGTCAGTCGATCGACGGACGTGTGGTCGGTGTCGGCCATCTTGTAGTCGCTGTGGAACGCGGTCAGGTGCCAGGGGATGTCGGGGGAGATGTCGGCCAGGAACGCGGCCATCTGCTCCAGTTCGGCGTCGCTGTCGTTGAGACCCGGGACGATGAGCGTCACAATCTCCAGCCAGAAACCTTTTTCGTGCAACTGTTTAATGGTGCGGAGCACGTTGGGCAGCTGGCCGCCGAGTGCCCGGTATTCGCGGTCGGAGAAGCTCTTGAGATCGACCTTGTAGAGCTGGACGTAGGGGCGGATGTAATCGAGCACGCACTCGGTGGCGTTGCCGTTGGAGATGTAGGCACCGATCAAACCGTCCGCCTGTGCGGTCTTGAGCACCTTCACCGCCCACTCGCTGGTGATCAGCGGCTCGTTGTAAGTCGTGGCGATGACGGGGGCGTTGTGACGCAGTGCCAGGTCTGCCAGTTGGCGCGGCGTGATGGGCTGGGCGGAAGAGACGGCGGCGGGATCGCGGAGGGCTTGGCTGGTGACCCAGTTCTGACAGTAGCCGCAGTGCAGGTCGCAGCCGAGCATGCCGAAGCTCAACGCGTCGCGCCCGGGGAAGGCGTGGTAGAAGGGTTTTTTCTCGATCGGGTCGCAGGCCAGTGCGCCGACGTAACCGCTGGGCGCCATGAGTTTGCCGTCGGTGTTGAAGCGCACACGACAGACACCGGTCTTGTCTTGGGCGATCTTGCATTCGTGGCCGCACGCGTAACAGAGCAGTCGACCGTCATCCAATGTGTCGTACAGCTCGGCGGCTTCGGTCATCTCGCCGAGCACTTTTTGCAGAGACAGCATCGCTGACTTGTCGTCAGTCACGGACTCACCGGCACGGTCGGTGCGACGGATCATGACTCTATGATACGACGATCGCGGCGATATCCCACGATTAACTTTCGGATTCGGCGATCAGGGCGTGTAGATGACCTTGGCTTCGATGACGACGAAGTCGTTGGGGAGATTAAGCGGCTCGGTGTGGGTGGTTGCGAAGTACAGACCGTGTGCGGCGATGAGGTAGCGGTGTTTGAGAGAGACCCAGAGCTTGCCGCCGGTGGTGGAGTGGACGACCACGCGGTTGGAACCGGTGGCGGCGATGTCGAGCCAGACATCGGGTTCAACGGTGACAATAGGGCCCATCGCGCGCTGGGCGGTGATGGCCTGCTGCTGCGCGTTGGATGCGGCAACCGCGGCATTGGTCGCGGCCATGTTCGATGCGGTCATGTTCATGTGGCAACCCTTTCGACGTACCCGCCATTATAGTCGTCGGAACCGACACACTATTACGAAGAAAGCGGTGGGACTTCTCAATATCGCGGCACGGCGGAGTCGATCTCCAGCGACCAGACATCGATGCCACCCGTCATCGAGCGGGCGTCGGTCATGCCTTGCTCCTGCAGGAAACGCGCGACCGATCGTGAGCGGACGCCGTGGTGACAGTAGACGATGACGGGCTTGTCGGTCGGCAGCTCGCCCAGGCGCTGCGGGGTCTGATCCATGGGGATGTGCAGGGACGGGTCGATGCGGTTGAAGGCGCGCTCGTTGTCGTTGCGACAATCCAACAGGACAACGTCCTCGCCCCGGTCGAGCATGGTCTTGACCTGGTGTGCAGAGACTTCCACGCGGGCTTAACCGATGCCGCCCTTGAGGTCGCTGTTGTCGCCGCCGAACTTGTCGAGCAGCGCGCCCAGCGACTCACCGGTGCTGGCCTTCTTGGTGTCCTTGACCGAGTACTTGCGGATGTCGTCGCGACTGGCCTTGGCGGGCCTGGGGCCGCGGTCGTCGCCGGGGCGTGACTCGCGCTGGGGTGCGTCGGTCAGCGCCTTGATCGACAGCGCGATGCGGCGTTTGGCGCCGTCGACGCTGAGGACCTGCGCGGTGATTTCCTGATCGGTCTTGAGCGCGTCGCCGACGGTGGCGATGCGCTTGTGGCTGATCTCGGAGATATGGACCATGCCCTCGACGCCCGGCGCGATCTCGTCGAACGCGCCGAAGTCGGTCAGGCGCGTGACGCGACCGGTCACGGTCGACTC